>JBAVOG010000786.1:0-29106 GCA_049691875.1 Burkholderiales bacterium
TCGAACTCGCGGGCGCTGGCGGCAAAGTCGTTGAAGACCGTGATCTGCGCTAGGCGCAGCTGATAGCCGAGTAGCGTAGGGAGGATCCCGTGGTCGAGCTCGGGTGACGCGTGGGTGGACTGTTTACGCTTCGCCGGCATTCGGTGCGTCGCATCATGTTTTGGACACTGATTATTGCAGGTCCAAACGAACCGCTCCGAGAAATCCTAGCGTAACCCGTCGACCGGCACCCATTGACGCACTCGGGTCGCGCGCACCGAATTAAACCTGCTCCCAGGGCAATACTTCGAAACGCCAGCCGTTCTTTGCGTTGCGGTGGTGACTGTCGTCCAGGTCGCCCTCGAACCCGTGCAGAACGTTGTAGACGTTGGTGAAACCGGAACGCTCGAGCGCCTCGCCTGCTTCGATCGAGCGGTTGCCGCTGCGACAGATGAGGACAATGGGCCGATGTGCGTGGTTGGTTCCGGCCACCTTCTTGACCTGACCGACGAAATGAGGGTTCACCTCCCAGTCGGGCCCGTCGTTCCAGGAGACGTGCAGCGCACCGGCCGGATGCCCGACGAACAGATACTCCATCTCGCTGCGGCAATCCACGAGGAGCGCCTGCGGCGTGTTGTGCAGGAATTCGAACGCTTCACGAGGGGCGAGATGCTTCATTCTCCGGGCGCCAAGAGTGGTGAGGAGCGAAGTATATCGTGCGCAAGCGCTGTCGGATCCGGTTGCCGGCAGGTAAGGCGCGTGGTTCGGTGATGCACGCCACCTCGACCCGGGGGGTTCAGGCAGTTGGGAAGCGCTGCGTCAGACGGGATGCGCCGAATCTTTCTGGATCGCTTATTCTCCGGACGCGCCTGGTCGGCGGCAGACAGAACTCGCGTGTGATAGAAATTCCGGATGCAGAAGGTGTTTGACCTTGCCGTGCAGCATCATCAGGCCGGGAGACTGGCCGAGGCGCAGGGGCTTTGTCGGCAGATGCTGGCGGCCAATCCGACCGACGCGAACGTACTGCATCTGCTGGGCATGGTTGAAAGTCGGCTCGGGGATCTCGATGTCGCTCTCAGCCTGCTCGAAAACGCGCGACGTCTGCAACCGACGAACCCGTTTCTTCTGAACACCCTAGGAAGCACGTACGGCATGCTGGGCCAGCACAAGGAGGCCGAGAAATGCCTGCGCAAGGCGCTCTCGCTCAAGCCGGATCTTGCCGAAGCCCATAGCAATCTCGGCAACGCACTGACGGGCCTTGACGACTTCAAGGAAGCCGAGCGCAGCCTTCGCCGGGCCGTGGCGCTCGACCCTGGGCATGTCGATTCACGAATCAACCTCGGGGCGGTCTTGCGAAAGCTCGGCAGACCGCAAGATGCGGAGAAGTGCTACCGCGAGGCGATTGCGCTCAACCCGGATCTTGCCTTGGCACACAGCAACCTTGGCAACGCACTCGGCGATCTCGGACGACTGGAAGACGCGCGTCAGAGCTTCGAGCGCGCGCTCCTCCTGAAAACCGACTTCACGGAAGCGCAGTTCAGTCTCGCGAACGTTCTCCTGAAAATGGGGCAGCTCGCGGACGCCGAGAGTTGCTACCGCGGGACGCTTGCGCTGAAACCGGACTCCGCGGACGCGAAAACCGGACTCGGAAACGCCCTCATGCAAATGGGCAAGGTCGAGGAGGCGGAACAGTGCTACCGCGAGGCGCTCGTCCTGGATCCCGCTTCGTCCGGCCCTCACTGGGCGCTGCTGTTCGCCCTCAACCATAACCTGAGCCGAACTCCCGCGGAGATATTCGCGGAGCATCGCGCATTCGCGCAACGGTTCTACAGACCCGCGAGCATCCGACCCCACAGGAACAGTCGGGATCCCGGCCGGAAGCTCCGGATCGGCTACGTTTCGAGCGACCTGCGCGACCATCCCGTGGGTCAGTTCATCGCGCCCGTGCTGGCCCATCATGACCAGAGCGGATTCCAGATCTTCTGCTATGACAACTTCCCTAAACCGGACGCCGTGAAAGCGCGTCTCCAACGCCATGCACATCGGTGGCGCGAAGTGTTGTTCCTGACGGACGAGGCGCTGACGGAGCTGATTCGACGTGACGCCATCGACATCCTTGTCGATCTGAGCGGTCATACCGGACACAGCCGACTGCACGCGTTTGCGCACAAGCCTGCGCCGGTACAGGTAACTTGGCTGGGTTACCTGAACACGACCGGGATGCCGGAAATGGACTACCGCATCACGGATGCGCACGCCAGCCCGGAAGGGATGCTGGACGACTATCACACCGAGCAACTGGTGCGCCTGCCGGACAGTCAGTGGTGTTTCGAGGCGCCCGCAGACTGCCCGCCGGTCGCCGGGCTTCCGAGCATCGGCGCGGGGCACATCACCTTTGCCTCGTTCTCCGGTCTTGCCAGAATCGGTCCGGCAGTCATCGCGCTATGGAGCCGCCTTCTCGCACGCGTACCCGATGCGCGCCTGCTCGTCGTTCGGCGCGGACTGGTCTCGATCCGCGACGAGTTCCGCGCGCGTTTTGCACGTCATGGAGTGGCACCGGAACGGATCGAGTTGCGCGACGCACTGCCGTTCCGGGAATACCTGGCGCTGCAAGGATCTGCGGACATCGTTCTCGACACGTTTCCCTACACCGGGGGAACGACGACCTGTCATTCGCTGTGGATGGGCGTGCCGCTGGTCACGCTGACCGGCAATACTGCCACCTCGCGCGGCGGGGCCAGCCTCCTGAATGCAATCGGTCTCGATGAACTCGTAGCGCACACACCTGAGGAATATCTCGATATCGCCACCGCACTGGCCCAGGACGGTCCGCGTCTTGCCGCGTTGCGCGCAGGTCTGCGTGATCGAATGGCCGCTTCGCCGCTCATGGATGCCGGGCGCTTCACACGCAATCTGGAAAAGGCATACCGCGCCATGTGGGTGACGTGGTGCAAGGGAACGCAACCGCCGCACGGCGCTGGAACCGCCTTGGTTGACAAAGGGTTAGACGCAAAGTAGCCTTTCCGGTCAGCGCCGATTTGATTGCCAGCTTGCGGGCGCTCTAAAAATTCGGCTAAAGCGGAGCGACCCGATCCGCGCTGCGCCGATCGGGTTTTGTTTTTTCCGCCGCGCGCCGCGTGATGCACTGTTAGCAGAGTATGCAGCCTGACCGAACCGCCGAACTCCGCGCCATCCTCGAGCGCCGCATTTTGATCCTGGACGGTGCCATGGGCACGATGATCCAGGACTACAAGCTCGACGAAGCCGGTTACCGCGGGGAGCGCTTCGCCGGCTGGGCGACCGACGTGAAAGGCAACAACGATCTCTTGTCGCTGTCCCGGCCGGAGATCATTGCGGCGATCCACCGAGCCTATCTCGCCGCCGGCGCCGACATCATCGAGACGAATACCTTCAACTCGAGCGCACCGTCGCTCGCCGACTACCGTATGGAGGCGCTTGCGTACGACCTGAATGCCGCTTCCGCTGCACTGGCGCGTGCGGCCGCAGACGAGTGGAGCGACCGGACGCCCGAGCGCCCACGATTCGTCGCGGGCGTGCTCGGTCCCACCAGCAAGACCGCATCGATCTCGCCGGACGTCAACGACCCCGGGTTCCGGAACATCTCCTTCGACGAGCTCGTGACCGCCTACACCGAGGCAGCACGGGCGCTCATCGACGGCGGCGCCGACCTGATCCTGCTGGAGACCATCTTCGACACGCTCAACGCAAAGGCTGCGATCTTCGCGGTGGAGAGCGAGTTCGAGCGACGCAGGCAACGTCTGCCGGTGATGGTTTCCGGGACGATCACCGACCAGTCCGGCCGCACGCTCACCGGACAGACCCCGGAAGCATTCTGGAACTCGGTGCGGCACGCACGACCGCTGTCGATCGGGCTCAACTGCGCGCTCGGCGCAAAGCTCATGCGGCCCTACATCGAGGAGCTCGCCCGCTGCGCCGACACCTGGCTTTGCTGCTATCCCAACGCAGGTCTGCCGAACCCGCTCTCGGAGACGGGATATGACGAAACGCCGGAGTACACTTCCGGGCTCCTCCGCGAATTTGCCGAAAGCGGCTTCCTCAACATCGTCGGCGGATGCTGCGGCACGACGCCGGACCACATCCGGGCGATTGCTGCCGCGGTAACCGGTCTCCCACCACGCAAGGTGCCGGAGATCGAGCGGCGCACGCGCCTCTCAGGGCTGGAGCCGCTCAACATCGGCAAGGACTCGCTGTTCGTAAACGTCGGCGAGCGGACCAACGTGACCGGCTCCAAGGCGTTCGCGCGGCTGATACTCGCCGGCGACTTCACGAACGCGCTGGCCGTCGCGCGCCAGCAGGTCGAGAACGGGGCCCAGGTGATCGACATCAACATGGACGAGGCGATGCTCGACTCGCAGGCGGCCATGGTGACTTTCCTGAACCTGATTGCCTCGGAGCCCGACATCTCGCGGGTGCCCGTGATGATCGATTCGTCCAAATGGACGGTGATCGAGGCGGGGCTCAAGTGCATCCAGGGCAAGTCGATCGTGAACTCGGTCTCGCTCAAGGAGGGAGAGGAATCCTTCGTGCACCAGGCGACGCTCGCGCGCCGCTACGGGGCCGCGGTCGTGGTGATGGCATTCGACGAGCAGGGGCAAGCCGACTCCCTGGAGCGGCGAAAAGCGATCTGCCGGCGCGCCTTCGACATCCTGATCGAGCGGGTGGGATTCGCTCCCGAGGACATCATCTTCGACCCGAACATCTTCGCCGTGGCCACGGGCCTCGAGGAACACAATTCATACGGCGTCGACTTCATCGCGGCAACGCGCTGGATCCGGGAGATCTTTCCGTACGCCCAGGTCAGCGGGGGCGTCTCCAATCTCTCGTTCTCGTTCCGCGGCAACGACGCGGTGCGCGAGGCCATGCACACGGCATTCCTCTATCACGCCATCGAAGCCGGCATGACCATGGGGATCGTCAATGCCGGCCAGCTTGGCGTGTACGCCGAGATACCCGAAGAGCTCCTGGAGCGCGTCGAGGACGTGATTCTCAACCGGCGCGCCGATGCGACCGAGCGGCTCGTATCCTTTGCCGAGACGGTGAAGGGGGGAGCGCGCCGCACGGAGGAAGATCTTGCGTGGCGCAGCCACCCGGTCGAGAAGCGGCTCGCGCACGCCCTCGTCCAGGGCATCACGACGTGGGTCGTCGAGGACACCGAGGAGGCCAGGCAGAAATTCGACCGGCCAATCCAGGTGATCGAGGGTCCGCTCATGGACGGCATGAACATCGTCGGTGACTTGTTCGGCGCCGGAAAGATGTTCCTGCCCCAGGTTGTGAAATCGGCGCGCGTGATGAAGCAGGCCGTCGCGCATCTGGTGCCCTACATCGAGGCGGAAAAAGCCAGGTCCGGCGACGTCAAGGCGAAGGGCAAGATCGTGATCGCCACGGTGAAGGGGGACGTGCACGACATCGGCAAGAACATCGTCGCGGTGGTGCTTCAGTGCAACAACTACGAAGTGATCAATCTGGGTGTGATGGTTCCCGCCCAAAGGATCTTGCAGGTGGCACGGGAAGTGGGCGCAGACATCATCGGTCTGTCCGGACTCATCACACCGTCCCTCGAGGAGATGGCGCACGCGGCGCATGAGATGGAGCGCGAAGGATTCCGGATTCCCCTGTTGATCGGGGGGGCCACGACCTCCCGCGTGCATACCGCGGTGAAGATTGCGCCGCGCTACGCAGGTCTCGTGGTCTACGTGCCGGACGCGTCACGGAGCGTGGGGGTGTGCGCCAACCTGCTTTCTCGAGACGCTCAAGAAAGCTTTGTCACGGGCGTGCGCGCCGACTACGAACGGATCCGGGCCCAGCACGCAGCAAAGAAGGGCCAGGCACCGATGGTCAAGCTTGGCGAGGCACGTGCCAATGCTTGCAAGCTCGATTGGTCAGGTTATGTGCCACCGGTGCCACGCCTGATCGGCCGGAGGGAATTCCACGGCTACAACCTGGCAGAGATCGCGGCTTACATAGACTGGTCGCCATTCTTCCAGGTCTGGGATCTTGCCGGCGCCTATCCGAAGATCCTCGAGGATCCGGTGGTGGGCGAAAGCGCGCGCAGCGTCTTGCGGGACGGGCGGGCGATGCTGGAGCGGATCATTCGTGAGCAGTGGCTGACGGCGAACGGTGCGTTCATCATCGCTCCGGCCAACTCGGTCGGCGACGATATCGAGCTCTATGCCGACGACTCGCGCGTGGCGCCGATGACCGTCATTCATATGCTGCGCCAGCAGAGCCGGAAGGCGGAAGATCGATTCAATCTCTGCCTTGCGGATTTCGTGGCGCCGAAAGCGACCGGCGTGCGCGACTACGTGGGTGCGTTCGCGGTGACCGCTGGACTGGGTTGCGACGAGCGCGTTGCCGCCTTCGAGGCCGCACACGATGATTACAACGCCATCATGCTGAAGGCTTTGGCCGACCGGCTCGCCGAGGCATTCGCCGAGCTCATGCACTTGCGGGTGCGCCGCGACTTCTGGGGCTACGCGGCCAACGAGGATCACTCGAGCGCGGACCTTATCGCGGAGCGTTATCGCGGCATCCGACCGGCACCTGGATATCCGGCGTGCCCCGACCACACGGAAAAGGGCAATCTGTTCGATCTCGTTCGGGCGGCCGACATAGGCATGGCCCTGACCGAGAGCTACGCCATGCTTCCTGCGGCGAGCGTGGCGGGTTTCTATTTCTCGCATCCACAGGCGCGGTACTTCGCCGTCGGCAAGATCGACCGCGACCAGGTGGAAGACTACGCGCGGCGCAAGCGCGAGGACCTGGCAAACACGGAGCGCTGGCTCGCACCTGCGCTCGCCTATGACGCATGATCGTCGCATCGCGATCCGGTTTCCCCCACGTGAAAAGAGGAGCACACGAGAATGCAGCTCAAACGTCATGACCCGGGCAAGTTCCTGTCCGGCGCAGTCGAGGCCAACGGATTTGTCTTCGTAGCGGGCCAGGTGCCCGACGATCTCGATCAAGGTGTACGCGGACAGACCGAACAGGTCCTCGCGAAGATCGATGCGTTGCTTGCCAAGGCCGGAACGAGCAAATCGAACATCGCGTGGGCAAATGTCTGGGTGGCCGATATCCGCTCGCGGGACGAAATGAATGCGGCCTGGATGGCGTGGATGGACCCGAAGAATCCGCCGGCACGCGCAACGGTCGAGGCCAAGCTCGCGGACCCGCGGATCCTGGTCGAGATCGCATGCACCGCCGCCAAATGAGTCTGGCCGGGTTTTTGCCCTGATGGCGCGCGCGCGCGGCGGGTGGCGCGCGTGGGCGCCCGTTTTGGCCTTCGCGTTGCCGCTTGCCGCATGCTATCCCGAGCTCGACTGGCGCGAAGTATCTTCAGCGAGCGGTGGTTATACGGTGCTGATGCCGGCGCGTCCGGATACGGCGCAGCGCGAAGTCGTGGTCGGCGGTGTCGCACTCATGATGTCGATGACTTCGGTGCGCAGGGAGGGGATGGCGTTTGGCGCGGCGTACGCGGATATCCCGCGCAACGACGCTCGCGACGCCGAGCTTCTCGCCGCGGCGCGCGATGCGCTCGTTCGCAATATCGACGGACGTATCGCATCAACTCGCGAGATAGAGATCGACGGTGCCGCGGGTCAGGAATTCCAGGCGGACGGGAAGGTCGGCGGACATCCGATGCGGCTCGCGGCGCGGGTCCTGATCGGCGGTTCCCGGTTCTACCAGGTCGTCTATGTCGGGCGAGCAGGCAGCCTCCCGGAGGCCGACGCGAATCTGTTTCTCGGATCATTTCGCTTGGTGGCGAAATGATCCGATACCGGCGCTAGGCGTGCCAGAACCGGCGGTTGAGCACTACCACGAGCGTGAAAAGCTCCAGCCTGCCGAGCAGCATCGCAGCGGCGCAAACCCAGATCTGGAATGTGGTCAGGCCGGCGTACGTGGTAGCGGGTCCCACGTGTCCGAGACCTGGCCCGGTGTTGTTGATGCAAGCAACCGCCGCAGAGAGTGCCGTGAGCAGATCGAGTCCGGTACCGGTGAGCAGAAACACGACCACGAGCATGCTTGCACCGTAGAACGACATGAACGCCAGCACCGCGAAGACCACGCGCGACGGGATGACCTGACGACCCAGACGCACCGGGATCTCGGCGCGCGGATGGATGAGGAGCGACGTCTCCCGGAACATCTGTTTGGCCAGCAGCCTTGCCCGGACCAGCTTGATTCCACCGCCAGTCGATCCGGAACATGTCACGAACCCGCACAGGAAGAGCATCCAGAGCGGCGCGAATATCGGCCATGTGCCGTAGTCGGTATTCGAAAATCCGAGCGTCGTCGCGACCGAGGCGGTGTTGAATGCACCGTAGCGCAACGCCGTGCCGAAGTCCGCGTAGACTCCCGTGGCCCACAGATACAGCGCCACGGCCAGACAGCTGCCGGCCAGAATGATGACGAACGCTCTCGCCTCCGGGTCGCGCAAGTAGGGCAAGGCCGTCCGCCGGGTCAAGGCGAGAAAGTGCGTGCCGTAGCTCAGTCCCGCGACGAACATGAAGAAGATCGCGACCGATTCGATCGCGACGGAATTGAAATACCCGATGCTGGCGTCGTGCGACGAAAAGCCGCCGAGCGCCAGGGTCGAAAAGGCATGAATGACCGCGTCGAGCCAGCCCATGCCGGCGATCCGGTAGGCGATCATGCAGGCGCCGGTGAGCGCCACGTAGATGAACCAGAAGCCCTTGGCCGTCTCCGCGATGCGCGGCGTCAGCTTGGTGTCCTTCATCGGCCCAGGCGTCTCTGCGCGGTAGAGCTGGCGCCCCCCGACCCCCAGCATGGGCAGAATCGCGACCGCCAGCACGATGATCCCGAGGCCACCGATCCAGTGCAGCAGCGTGCGCCACAGGTTGATCGAGCCGGGCAGGCTGTCCAGCCCGGAGAGCACCGTGGCACCGGTTGCAGTCAGGCCGCTCGAGGCCTCGAAATAGGCATCCGAAAAAGACAATCCCGGTATCGCGATCATCAGTGGCAGCGATGCAACCGCTGGCAGGATCACCCACACGGAGATGACCAGCAGGAATCCGTCGCGCGAGGACAGCTCGCGCCGGAACCTTCGCGTGACCCCCCACACGAGTGCGCCGATCCCGACGGTCATCAGGAGCGCCTCGTCGAACGCAGTCAGCGCGCCGTCGTCGATCCACCACGACACGCCAATTGGCAACAGTAGCGACAGCCCGAAAATCAGGACGACCAGCCCGAGGACGTTCAGGACCGGAAGGATGCGGCCCATCAGTTTACCCGCGGCAGCGTCGGCGGAGCGTTCGCAAGGCCTGGTCCAGGTCTTCGTCTAGATGAAGGCGAAGCCGACCTGGAACAATTTCTCCACCTTGGGGATCATCCGCTTGTTCGCAACGAACATGATGACGTGGTCGTCGGACTGGATCGTGATGTCGTGGTGGGCCATGATCACCTGACTGTCGCGACTCGAGGCGACGGGATCCTCGATGCGCTCGGTTTCCGGTCGCTCGAGCCGGCGCACGATCGCACCAATGGTCGCGCCGCGCGGCAGCTGAATCTCCTCGATGCGTTTGCCGATCACCTTGCAGGTCTTCTCGTCGCCATGCGCGATCAGCTCCAGTGCCTCGGCGGCGCCACGACGCAGGCTATGCACCGCAACGACGTCGCCCCGGCGGATGCGTGTCAGCAGCTTGCCGATGGTCGCCTGAGCGGGGGAAATCGCGATGTCGATCTCGCCGCCCTGCATCAGCTCCGCGTAGGAACGTCGGTTGATCAACGCAACGACGCGACGTGCGCCCATCCGCTTGGCGAGGAGCGTCGACATGATGTTGTTCTCGTCGTCGTTGGTAAGCGCGAGAAAAAGATCCATCTCGGCGACGTTTTCGGTCTCGAGGAGCTCCTCGTCGGTGGCATCGCCGTGCAGTACCAGCGCAGCCGACAGCTGGCCGGCGATTTCCGACGCGCGCCGCTTGTCGTATTCGATCACCTTCACCTGGTAGCGGGACTCGAGCGCCTTGGCGAGCCGCAGCCCGATGTTGCCGCCTCCGGCAATCATCACCCGCTTCACCGGCTTGTCCATTCTGCGCAGCTCATGCATCACTTTGCGAACGTGGTCGGTGTCGGCGATGCAGAAAACCTCGTCGCCCGCATGAACAATGGTCTCGCCATCCGGAATGATGGCCTGGTCGCCCCGGAAGATGGCGACGACGCGTGCGTCGACCGACGGAATGTGCAGGGCCAGGTCCTTGAGCGGGTGGCCCACGAGCGGCCCGCCCTCGAATGCGCGCACGGCTACCATGGTGACCCGGCCGGCCGCAAAATCCAGCACTTGAAGCGCCTCGGGAAATTCGATGAGCTTGGAGATGTTCTCGGTCACGATCTGCTCGGGGCAGATTGCAAAATCGACGTCGAAACCGTCCTCGGACAGGATTTCCGGGCGACGCAGGAAACCGGTGGCGCGCACGCGCGCGATCTTGGTGGGGACGTTGAACAGCTTGGACCCGACCTTGCAGGCAACGAGATTCGTCTCGTCGCTCTGCGTCACCGCGATCAGCATGTCCGTGTCTTCGATGCCGGCCTCGATTAGGACGCCCGGGTCGGCCGCGCTGCCGACCACCGCGCGCAAATCGAACCGGTCCTGGAGATCCTTGAGCTTCGCGGCATCCAGATCGATCACCGTGATGTCGTTCTGCTCGGACACTAGGTTCTCGGCAAGGGTCGAGCCGACCTGACCCGCGCCCAGTATGAGAATTTTCACGGCGCTCCCTTGACATTGCGCGCGCGACCTACATCGCGCGCACGATCGACACTGCGCGCGCGAATTGTAGCTCGTTCCAACGTGGACAGTGAGTGCGAGTTCCGCGAGCAGGCGATCGGCCGCCCGCGATCCCTTACTCTTCCTTGCGGCCCAACGGGATCCCGAGCGATTTGAGCTTGCGGTACAGGTGGGTGCGCTCGAGCCCCGATTTCTCCGCGAGCCGGCTGATCGACGGATCACGCGCCAGGTGATGCTCGAAATAGGCGCGCTCGAACACGTCACGCGCCTCGCGCAACGGAAGATCGAGCGGGATGCCGATCCCCGCACTCTTCGCGGGAGGCCGCATCAGTACTCGCTCGACGTCGGCGGCGCTGATCTCGTCCTCGAGCGCCGCAAGTCCCGCGCTCTTGACCGCCTGCTGCAGTTCTTCGAGATTGCGTGGCCACTCGTACTGCCGCAATACATTCAGCGCCGCGGTCGAAAAGGTGCGCGGTGGACAGAACCGAGACTCGACAAGCTGGGCGAGCAGCGTGGCGGCGAGTTCCGGAATCTCCTGCGCGAATTCGCGCAGTGCGGGCAATCCGAGCACGAGCTCGGAGAGCCGCGCGAGGAGATCGGCATCGAACCCGCGTTCCTCGACGAGCCGACGCGGATCCTCGGAAGAAAAGGAGACATACCGGATCTGGCTGCGGTCGGGGCGCGCGAGCAGGAAGCTGAGGTTGCGCTGCTGCGATTTGCTCAGGTTCGCGAGCTCGTCGATGAAGAGTATCCCCCCGGCCGCCTGGGCGAGGAGCTCCTGCGGGCTCTCAGAGAGCACCTTGCCCGCACCCACCCACGGAGTGTTGGGGCGCTGCAATTCCCTGGCATAGACCTCGGGCAGCATGCCGGGCTCTCCGCGCAAGAGCAGGGGCGCGCTCGTGTTGGCGAGCTGCGCCAGGCGCTTCTGAGCCTCTGCAATCACCTGGGCACGACCGAGACTGGCGAGCGTGAGCCGCGCTTCCGGCCGAGACTCGCCGCTGCGCAGCGCGCGCTTTACCGCGCCGAGGAGCTTTTGCAGCGCGATCGGCTTCTCGAGAAAATCCAGCGCGCCGATCCGCGTGGCCTCGACGGCGGTGTCGATCGTTGCGTGACCCGACATCATCAGCACGGGCATGGTGAGCGCCCCGCTGGCGGCCCATTCCTTCAGCAAGGAAATGCCATCGATATCGGGCATCCAGATGTCGAGCAGGACGAGCTCCGGTCGCTCGCGCGCACGCAGCTCGCGAGCGGCAGTGGCATTGTGGGCAAGACGCACCGTGTGTCCCTCGTCGGTCAATATCTCCGAGAGGAGCTCTCGAATTCCGATCTCGTCATCGACTACCAGTATCTTCGCCATGCACTCCGCCTCACGCCGCCAGCGGGAGCGCGACCGTGACGGCCGCGCCGGACAGGGGGCGATTCTCGATCGAGACTGTACCGTGATGCTCCTCGATGATCTTCTTCACGATGGCCAGACCGAGCCCGGTGCCCTTGGGCTTGGTCGTCACATACGGCTCGAAGACGCGCTTCAGAATGCTCTCGGCGAACCCGCCGCCGTTATCGACCACGCACAGGCGGGCGCGGTCTCCGGCCATTTCGGTGCGCAGTTCAATCCGCGGATCGCGCCGGCCGGCAAGCGCATCCTGCGCATTCTGGATGAGATTGTGAATGACCTGCCTCAGCTGGGCCGGGTCACCGCGTACCCGCGGCAAGTCTTGCCCGAGCCTGAGCTCCACAGGTACGTCGGAATGCTCGTACAACGCATATACCTCGCGGACGAGCCCATTCAAATCGAGCGCATGCATCGTCGGCGCGGGCAGGCGTGCATATTCGCGAAACTCGTCGACCATGTTCTTGAGCGCGTCGACCTGGTTGACGATGGTGTTGGTCGCCCTCTCGAGCGCTTGCGCATCTGCCCCCGTGAGCCGGCCCGCGAGCTTGGCCTGCAGACGCTCCGCGGAGAGCTGGATCGGGGTCAACGGGTTCTTGATCTCGTGCGCCAGACGACGCGCGACCTCGCCCCATGCGGTGGCGCGCTGCGCCGCAATCAGCTGTGTGATGTCGTCGAATACGACGACGTAGCCGCCCCCGGCGGGGGCGGTCAGTCGCGAACCTCGCGCGAGAATCACCTGACCGCGCTCGGCGAGCTCGATCTCGCGTTGCCAGGAGCCTTCCCCCGACCCCGCAAATGCAGTGCTGATCTCGCGCGCGAGCGCGTCGAGCGTGGCGGAGCCCGCGAGCGGTGCGCCTTCTCGTTGCGCCAGATCCTCGCCGAGTATCGCGCCAGCGCCCGAATTCGCGATCAGCAGCCTGAAGTTTTCGTCGAACGTGAGCACACCCGCAGACAAATTCGCGAGAATGTTCTCCAGGTAGGCCTTGGCAGCCTCGACCTGCTCGCGGTTCGCCTCCGCGGCCGCCCGTGCCTGACCAAGCTGTGCGGTCATCGAGTTGAACGACCGCGTGAGCACGCCCAGCTCGTCCCGGGTCGTGACTTCGGCTTGTCGGCTGAAATCGCCGCGGGCGACCGCCTCGGTGCCCTCGGCGAGCATCGCGAGCGGAGCCGAAAGTCTTCTCGAGAGCACGAACGCCAGCGCGATCGATGAGAAGAGCGTAAGTAGCAGCGTCAGCGTCAAGGTCAGGAGATAGATGCGCTTGAGCCCACTGCGCAGGAGCGAAAGCTCCCGGTAGTCGCCATATACGGACTGAACGGTCTCGGCGCTGTCGACCAGGCCCTGGGGCACGGTGTCGACGAGCTGCAACCATCGCGTCTCCTCGGAGATCGCAGCGGCTGAAAGAGGAACGATCGCCCTCAGCAGCAAGCCCCGCTCCCCGACACCCTCGATAGCCGCGTAGCCGCGCGCAGCGCGGGCTACGCGTAGTACCGCGGCCGGCGGGGGCTCCGCAACGAGGCGCGTCACGTTACGCGATGCGCTTGCGATGACCGACCCGTTACCGGCGATCAGCACGGCCTCCGTGGCGCCCACCTGCTCGCGAAGGCGGTTCAGCGCGATCGACTGCAGCGCCGGTGGCAACTCGGAAAGCTCGAGCGCCACGGTGGTGGCCTTTCCACGCAGATCGGCGAGGCGGCTGTCGAGCAGATTGCGCGCCAGATCGAGCCCCTTTTCCAATGCCGCGTCGACCCGGACATCGAACCACGATTCTATGCTGCGGGTGAGGAACTGGACCGATACCGTGTACACGAGCGCGCCCGGCACGAGCGCCATGACCACGAATATCGCGAGAAACCGCAGCGTCAGCCGCGACCCGAACGCACGTGCCTTGAGCGCCCGCCACAGCGTGATCAGCTGGTAGCCGACGAGAAGGAACAACCCGAACACCATTGCACCGTTGAGCACCAGGAGCAGCGGATAGTGCTCGGCGAAAAATGTGGTCTGCCCGCTCGCGGCAGCGAGCAGAAAGAGCAGGATGCCGCCCAGGGCTGCGCTCGCAACAAGCACGTAGGTCATTTTGCGTTTGCCCCCGCCTTGCTTGCCGGCATGGTGAATTCCCATCGCGCCCACTCGGAAGCGAGGGTCCACTCGCGGTTGGCGAGCGCGCTGACCTGGAACGGCTTCGGCAGCTGCGAGATGTCGAGACGCATCCGGGCCGCCACTACGTAGCTCGCTTCGGCGCGCAATTGATCTTTCTCGAGAACGATCCAATGGCGTACGCGGCCAAGCACGTGCAGCGCCTCATCGAGGGTGGGAAAGCTTCGATGCAGCGTGCCAGTGCTGAGACGGTATGTCCGCGTAAGGGCGTGAAAGGACAGGCGCGTCGAGCGCGACACGGAAGCGACCCGCTCGTCCAGCCAGTACCAGCGCGGGCGAGAGCACTCGAACTCCGTCGTGAAATAGAGCGATACGCCCATGTGCAGGGCATTCTCCAGCCGTGGGGTAAGCGTCACGTCGAAATCGGCGTGCAGCGCAAAGCCGTCTTCCTCCGCGATCAGACGGGCCTCGCGCACTGCGATCTCGTCGGCCGAGGCGGGGTCGGCCGCGAGCATTCCCGTGCTCGCAACCAGCGCGAGCATCACCCTGCAAACACATTTGGCGAATCGTAGGACCGGGACGGCCCGACTCGTCTGCAACGCGGGTTTGGAGAGCAAGATCTTCTCGTTTCCTGATCAGCGACCCACTCGCAACGTGTGCGGCGCGCACCTTGGGATGCCTTGAATGCTCACTGCGCCATCGTACGCGTGCTCGCCGGACTGCGTCAGGCAGGGGGCTTCTCCAGCAAGGAATAGTAGAAGCCGTCGTGCTCCCCTTCGGGCAACAGTTGCACGCGGGCAATTTCCGGGGTGGCAATGCGCACCGCGTCCGATTGCTGTTCGAGAAACCAATTCACCACCGCGCCGTTCTCCTCTTCAAATACCGAACACGTGGCGTAGAGCAATCTACCACCCGGCTCCAGCACCCGCCACAGCGCAGCAAGGAGCCTGCGCTGGAGCGCCGCGAACCCGGCGACGTCCTGCTCGCGTCGCAGCCACTTCACGTCCGGGTAGCGGCGCACGACACCCGAAGCGCTGCACGGCGCATCGAGGAGTATGCGATGGAACGTGCGGTTTGCGGCCCATTGAGCGGGTTCGGCGGCATCGCCCTGCACCACCTCGGCCGTCAGACCGAGGCGCGCAAGCGTGGCACGAACGCGATCCAGGCGAACCGGGTCGACATCGAGCGCAGTAAGGTCCACGTCGGCGAGCTCGAGGATATGCGCCGCCTTGCCGCCAGGCGCCGCGCATGCATCGAGCACGCGCTGACCGTCGGAAGCCCCCAGCAGAGGAGCCGCAAATTGTGCCCCCGCATCTTGCACCGACACGATTCCATCGCCGAAGCCTGGCACCTCCTCGACCGGCAGCGCCTTGTCAAGACGGATCGCTGCGGGGCCGATCTGGCGCGAATCGATGTGCCGGTCCGCGAGCAATGCGAGATATTCGGCCACCTCGGTGCGTCGGATGTTCACACGCAAGGTCATCGGGGGGTGTCGATTGCCCGCATCGAGCAGACGCTCCCAGTCTTCGGGATACTCGTCGCGTAGCCGGTCCACCCACCATTGCGCATGGCAGAACCGCCCGACGTCCGTCGCTGCGACCCGTGCCTCGAGCCCGTGCCGCCGACGCAGATAGTTTCGCAAGACGGCGTTCACGAAGCTCTTCGCCGAGCCCACGCGCAGCCGCCCCGCTGCCTCGACCGCCTGGCTCACCAGAACGTGCTCGACGCGCCCGGCGCGCAAGCCGCGTAGCGAGACGAGCAGTAATGCGCGGACGATCGGTTCAGGCCGCCTTCGCTCCGTGAGCGCGTCGATAAGCAGATCGCCGCGTCCGAAATCGCGCAAGGTGCCGTACACGAGATCCAGCACGGCGGGCCGCAATGCGCCCCGCGCGCGCAGAGCATTTAGACTCTCGCCGTCGGCGACTCGCGCGACGACCCGGCTGGCGTCAGCGAGGTCCTCGGCCAGGCTCTTGGATGGGGAGGCGGCCATGGCGGGGGCGCGAAATATAGCCGGCGCGCGCTGCTCGCGAGACGGATCGCTGCGACGGGCTGTCACGAAAGCCTGGGGGACGGTTTCGATCCGAAATCACGCTCGTCCAGTGACACGAAGCGCTCGCCGACGGCAATCGGAAAGCCGCGCAGCAAGTCTCCCGCTGCAAGGCGCTTGCCTCCTGCGCGCTGCAATTCAATCAGCTCGAGCGCAGCGGCCCCGCATGCCACGACGATCCCTTCGGAACCGACCCGCAGGACCGTTCCGGGTACCCCGGATCCCGCGAGTACCGCGACCCGCCACACCTTGACCTCCGTATCGCGAATCCGCGCGACGGCGCCAGGAAACGGGTTGAATGCGCGAACCTGCCGGTCAATCTCGAGCGCCGGCCGCGCCCAGTCGATACGCGCTTCCGATTTTGCGATTTTTGGTGCGTAGGTCACCCCCTCGCTCGCCTGAGGCAAAGTCGAAATGATCCCCTGCTCGAGCGCGCGCAGTGCATCGACCAGCAGAGTCGCGCCGAGCAGGGCCAGTCGGTCGTGCAGGGTTCCTGCGGTGTCCTCGGGATATATCGGGGTTTCGGCCTGCAACAGGACCGGACCGGTATCGAGCCCGGCATCCATTTGCATGATGGATACGCCGGTAACCGAATCCCCCGCCAGGATCGCTCGCTGAATGGGCGCCGCGCCGCGCCAGCGTGGAAGTAACGAAGCGTGGATGTTCAAGGCACCCCACTGGGCGATATCGAGCACTGCCTGGGGAAGGATCAGGCCGTACGCCGCCACAATCAGGACGTCCGGCCGCGCGGCCCGGATTCGTGCTTGGACCGCTGAATCCCCAAGCGTCACGGGTTGCAAGACCTCGACTCCGAGGGCCGTTGCGGCGCGTTTTATCGGGCTCGGCGCCGGTTCCAGGCCGCGGCCGGATGGACGATCGGGCCGGGTCAGTACCAGCGTCAGCTCGTGGCCGGCCCCACAAAGTGCCTGCATTCCCGCCACCGCGAACTCGGGTGTGCCCGCGAAGACGACTCGCATAGTGGAAAGGGATACGACGGTCAGGCCGCCGCGCGTCGCTGCTGTTTCTGGAGCTTCGCGCGAATACGCGCCTGCTTCAGCCGCGAAAGGTATTCGACGAATACCTTGCCCTCGAGATGGTCCATCTCGTGCTGGATACACAAGGCGAGCAATCCTTCGGCCTCGATTTCGAAGGGCTGCCCATCGACCCCGAGCGCGCGCACTTTGACCTTCTCGGCGCGGGCCACGATTTCATAGACTCCTGGTACGGAGAGGCAGCCCTCTTCGCATTCCTGGAGGCCTTCGGCGGCGAGGATTTCCGGGTTGATCAGGACATTCAGCTGATCGCGCGTCTCGGAAATGTCGATCACGATCACCCGCAGGTGAATATCGACCTGCGTGGCCGCGAGGCCTATCCCTGGCGCGGCATACATGGTTTCAGCCATGTCCTGGACCAGGGTCCGGACCCGTTCGTCGACTTCCCTCACCGGTCTCGCCACGGTATGGAGCCGCGGGTCGGGGTAGCGGAGGATAGTTAGTTGTGCCACAAATACTTGCTGCGTGAATTAATTACGTGCAGAATCTCATCAATTCCCTGAGACTGGCGCCGCATCGGGAGAAAAATCAAGCCCTTGGCTAGGGATTTGACGGGGTCGAGGTCATTATGTTCAAAAAGTCTAGCATAGCGGTGCTGCTTGCCTGCGCCTTGGCCATCCCGGCGTTTGCGCAACAGCCGGATTCAAGCGTAAGCGGCAACGTCCTGGAGATCAGGCCGGATGCCCCGGATCGGTATACGGTCCGCAAGGGCGACACCCTTTGGGGTATTTCCGGGAAATTTTTCAAAGAGCCGTGGCGCTGGCCAGAAATCTGGCGGCTCAACAAGGACGAAATTCGCAATCCGCATCTCATCTACCCGGGTGAGGTGGTCGTCTTCGACCGCGCAACGGGCCGGCTGAGCATCCAGCGCCTCGAACCTCGTGTGCGCGAGGAGAAGCTTGCCGGCGAGGCGATCCCGAGCATTCCACCCAGACTGATCGAGCCCTTCCTCACCAGGCCGCTCGTCATCGAGAACGGGGGGCTCGACAAAGCACCCGAGATCGTCGCGACCGAGCTTGGCCGCTACAACGTCGGCCAAGGCGGCAAAGTCTACGCGAGCGGCATCAGCAAGAGCAATGAGCAGCTCTGGTTCGTCTACCGACAGGGCCAGCCGATCATCGATCCGGACTCCGGCCAGACGCTCGGATTCGAGGCGGTCAACCTCGGAATCGCGCGTGTGACCAAGCGCGGCGAGCCGAGCACGCTGGTGATCACCAGCGGGAATCGCGAAATCACCCGCGGCGACCGGCTCGTTTCAGTCGGGCCGTCCGTCGTATTCAGCTACATCCCGCGCAAGCCCGATCGGATGATCGATGCCCGCATCGCGAGGATCTCAGACAGCGAGTTCGACACGCGCAGCGAGATCTATGGTGACGCATTGAGAGGCGAGGATCCCTGGGCCTATTCAGTCGAGGACAAAGTGGGAACGTTCCGCCGCGAGGCCGGGCCGCTGCAGATCGTCATTCTGAACAGAGGTACGGCGGACGGCGTCGAGCTCGGCAACGTGCTGGCGCTGTATCGTAGCGTGACGCTGTCCTACGACAAGAGCGTCGGGCCCTTCTACATGGGCAAGCCGCGCCCGGAAAACGTGACGCTTCCCGAGGAACGTTACGGGCTTGTGTTCGTATTCCGGACCTTTCAGCACGTCTCGTTCGCGCTGGTCGTGCAGGCTTCGGAGCCCGTCACCCCGCGCGACTTCGCCCGGACTCCCTGACGGACGCTGTCCTGGCGGCAGTGGAGCGCGACAGCGACCTCGCCGCCTGGATACGGCTCACGCTCGTTCCCGGGCTCGGTGGTCAAGGACTTCGCAAGCTTCTCGCCGCGTACGGTTTGCCGCAACATGTGCTCGCCGCTGGGCGGCGCGCGCTTGCGGCTCAAGTCGGCGAGGATCTTGCCGATCGTATTCTCGGGATTCCGGACCGGAATCTGCTCGAGCGCGCCTTCGAGTGGGCAGCGCAGCCGGGGCACCAGATCATCACCCTCGCCGATTCCGGCTACCCGCCACAGCTCCTCGAAATTTCCGACCCGCCCGCGTTGCTCTACGTCGACGGCAACGCAGAGTTGCTTCCCCGACGCAGCCTAGCGATCGTCGGCAGCCGGAATGCCACGCCCCAGGGTCTCGCCAACGCGGAAAGATTTGCCCGGCATTTCAGCGACGCGGGCCTTCCGATCGTCAGCGGTCTCGCACTTGGTATCGATGCGGCGGCACACCGCGGCGCGCTGGACGGCGGCAGCAGCACTATTGCAGTGCTCGGGACAGGAATCGACGTGATCTATCCCCCGCGCAACGCACAGCTCTCCGAGGAGATTGCGAGGCACGGCGTGCTGGTGTCCGAATTTCCGGTTGGCGCGCCTCCCGCGCGCGAGAATTTCCCGCGCCGGAACCGGATCATCAGCGGGCTTTCGCGGGGAGTGCTGGTCGTCGAAGCGGCGATATCGAGCGGATCGTTGATCACGGCGCGGACGGCGGCGGATCAAGGGCGAGATGTATACGCGGTCCCCGGCTCGATACATTCCCCGCTTGCCAAGGGGTGCCATGCACTCATCAAGCAGGGTGCGAAGCTCGTCGAGAGTGCAGAAGATGTGCTGGGCGAATTCGGTGAAATTTCTGCGCCCGAAGCGACACTCGTCGCGCCCGGCGTGACGGATGTCCCATTGCTCGAATGCATGGGATTTGACCCGTGCAATGTTGACACCCTGTGCGAGCGCAGCGGCTTGACGCCCGACAAGGTATCAGCGATGCTGTTACAGCTGGAGCTCGAAGGGCGGGTCATGAGCCTGCGTGGCGGTGCCTACCAGCGCGTCTCGTGAGGAGTGACGCAATACGATGTTCGAAGTGCTCGTCTACCTGTTCGAGAATTATTACCAGTCCGAGAACTATCCAGACCAGGACGTGCTCGCCCGCAAGCTGACTGCGGCTGGATTCGAGAACGGCGAGATCACCGAGGCGCTCGATTGGCTGAACGGCCTCGTGGGCCCTGGCGAAGGCACTTCCTACGAGCATATCGATGCTGCCGGCACCTTTCGCGCATTTACTCAGGCCGAACTCGAAAAGCTGAGCGCTGAAAGCCGCGGCTTTCTAATTTTTCTGGAAAGCGCGCGCGTGCTCTCGCCCGGTCTGCGTGAACTGATCGTCGACAAGGCGATGGCGGTCGAGGACGACGTGGTCGAGCTCGAAAAGCTCAAAGTCGTCATTTTGATGGTGCTCTGGACGCGCCGGGGCGACGTGGACTCCCTGATGCTGGAAGAGCTGCTGCCGAGCGGCGGACCCCAATACATTCACTGAGTCGATCGCCCGCGCAGCCGAGGCGCCTTGCCTCGACCGTCGCGACTCCTTATCATTGCCGCCTTTCGCTCCCCGGGGCAGCCTGCCCGGTCCCGGGCCATGCACGTCGCTTCAACGAGTTCGCGCGACCGACGCATGAGCTAACCGGGAGCAGGATCGTCGCCGGCCGCAGCCGGTGTCGCCTTCAGCAGGTGTGCACGGTAACATCCCGTCCCCATTGATCAATTGATTCATCGGCCAAGACCGGAATTGCAACGAGACGCATCATCGCTGAGCAGCGCTCCATCGCCGAGGACATCGCGCGAGCAACGCCCATGGCATTGAAACTCATCATCGCCGAGAAGCCCTCCGTCGCCAACGACATCGCGCGCAAGAAATTTACGAGCGCGCGCGAGCAACGCCCATGGCATTGAAACTCATCATCGCCGAGAAACCCTCCGTCGCCAACGACATCGCGCGCAAGCAACGCCCATGGCATTGAAACTCATCATCGCCGAGAAACCCTCCGTCGCCAACGACATCGCGCGCGCGTTGGGCGGGTTCACCCGTCATGGCGACTACTTCGAGAGCAGCAAGTACGTGCTGTCGTCCGCGATCGGCCATCTGGTGGAGATCGCGGCCCCGGAGAACTACGAGGTGAAGCGCGGCAAGTGGTCGCTTCAGAATCTTCCGGTGCTTCCGCCGCATTTCGATCTGAAACCGATCGAACGGACCGAAGACCGGCTGAAACTGCTCACGCGGCTGATCCGGCGCAAGGACGTGACACGGCTGATCAACGCGTGTGACGCGGGCCGCGAGGGCGAGCTCATCTTCCGCTACATCGTGGAACACGCTGGCGCGAAAAAACCGATCGAGCGGCTGTGGCTGCAGTCGATGACGCCGAACGCCATTCGCGAAGGCTTCGAGAACCTGCGCCCTGATGCGGCGATGCGGCCGCTCGCGGACGCAGCACAGAGCCGGTCGGAGTCCGACTGGCTCGTCGGCATCAACGGCACGCGGGCGATGACCGCCTTCAATTCGAAGGACGGCGGCTTCTACAAGACCACCGTTGGGCGCGTTCAAACCCCGACGCTCGCGATACTGGTCGAGCGCGAGGAGCGAATCAAGAGCTTCATTTCGCGCGACTATTGGGAAATCGAGGGGACATTCGCCGGAAAGGGCGGCGAATATCGCGGACGGTGGTTCGACGAGAACTTCGACAAGGACAAGCGGGCGGAGGATTCGGACCTTCGACCCGAGCGCCTCTGGGCCGCGGACCGAGCCGAAGCGATTCGCACGAAGTGCATCGGCAAGCCGGGCAGCGTTACCGACGAGTCGAAACCGACGACCCAGATCTCTCCGCTCCTCTATGACCTGACCAGCCTTCAACGCGAGGCGAATTCCCGTTTCGGCTTCTCCGCCAAGGGCACGCTGTCGATCGCACAGGCGCTATATGAAAAGCACAAAGTCCTGACGTATCCGCGAACCGATTCCCGTGCACTGCCCGAAGACTACCTGGACACCGTCAAGTCCACCCTCGAGATGCTCGGCGGCGGAAAGGGAAAGAAAAGCGCGTCCGGCGGAGAATCCGCGCTCGTCGCCGGCTATGCCCCGCACGCGAAACGCGTGCTGAAGGAAGGCTGGGTGCGGCCCAATAAACGCATTTTCAACAACGAGAAAGTGTCGGATCACTTTGCGATCATTCCGACATTGCAGGCGCCCAAGCATCTGAGCGAGGCCGAGGCAAAGCTCTACGACATGGTCACCAAGCGTTTTCTGGCGGTGTTCTTCCCGTCCGCCGAATACCTGGTCACGACCCGCATCACCCGCGTGGCGGAGGAGCCGTTCAAGAGCGAGGGCCGCGTGATGGTGAACCCTGGCTGGCTCGCTGTGTATGGCCGCGAGGCCGAAGCGGTCGATTCGCCCACGCTCGCGCCGGTGCCGGATGGAAAGGTCGATACGGTCTCCGTCGAGGTACAGCCGAACCAGACCAAGCCGCCGGCACGCTACACCGAGGCGACGCTGCTCAGCGCCATGGAAGGAGCCGGGAAGCTCATGGAGGACGACGAGCTGCGCGAGGCGATGCGCGAGAAAGGACTCGGCACGCCGGCCACCCGGTCATCTGTCATCGAGGGCCTGATCTACGAGGAATATGTGGTCCGCGAGGGGCGCGATCTCCATCCCACGGCCAAGGCGTTCGATCTGATGTTCGCCCTTAACAAGTTCGGGATCGAAGAGATATCGTCGCCGGAGCTGACCGGGACATGGGAATTCAAGCTGAAGCAGATGGAGCAGGGCAAGCTGCGACGCGCTGAATTCATGGACCACATCGTCGATACCACGCGTGACCTGGTTGCGCGGATCAAGCGGGCAGGCAAGCTCGACGAGCCGATTTCGACACTCAAGGTGAAATGTCCGAAGTGTGGCGCGACGGTGATCGAGAACTACAAGAAATTCGCTTGCACGAAATGTGACTTTGCCATGTGGAAGGTGATCGCCGGCAGGCGCCTCGAGGCGCAGGAGGCCGAAGCGCTCATCGAGACGCGATCGATCGGCCCGCTGCAGGGATTCCGCAGCCGGATGGGCAAGCGCTTCGCCGCCATGCTGAAACTGAAGGACGACTTCACCACCGAACTCGATTTTGGACAAGGCTCGAACGGCGATCGGGACGCGGAACCGGTCGACTTTTCGGATCGCACCCCACTCGGGGTGTGCCCGAAATGCGGCGGGCGTGTCTACGACCACGAGCTCGCGTATGTCTGTGAAAAGTCGGTCGGGCCGGATCGGACCTGCGATTTCCGCACCGGCAAGAACATTTTGCAGCGCCCCATCGAGCCGGAGCAGGTCAAGAAGCTGCTCGAGACCGGCAAGACCGACTTGTTGCATCGATTCATTTCGAAGAAGGGTCGTCCGTTTTCCGCCTTTCTCGCGCGGCAGCCGGACGGAAGGATCGGATTCGAGTTCGCGCCACGCGAGCGCAAGACGCCCATTCGGAAACCGGATACCCAGCCAGCCGGGCCGGCGGAAACCCCTGTCCAGTCCGCCAAACCCGCGCGCCCGACCAAGGCACCCGGCAAGGCTGCGGCACCTAGCAAAGCGGCAACCACGGCGACGAAACGCCCTCCTGCGCGCAAGCGACCGGCACGTGTGGCCAAGCCTCCGCCGAAGAAGCCTACCCGTGCGCGCAAGGCGGCCGTCAAACGGAGCTGACCACCCCTTTGCCCTTGCCGGATGAGCGCTCACCTGCATGCTTCACGCGCGAATCGGCCCTTCACGCGCACTGACCTCGCGCGCGGCGCGCCGCGTATTCTCAACAAGGGGCGATGGGCGAACGCAACGGTCCTCGTCCATGAGCAGGCGGGTGCGCAGTGGGTGGTCAAGGATTTTCTCGGTTGCCCCCTTCCCTACCGGGAGACGCTCGGCAGGTTCATGGTGAGTCGCGAGCTGTCGGCGCTGGAAGGGTTGCGTGGCCTGGCCGGGGTACCCTCCGAAGCCTTTCGCGTTGACGCCTACGCGTTCGCCTACCGGTTCGTCCCCGGAATCGAAATGGCGGATGCCGGCCCGGACCGCGCGACGCCCGAGTTCTTCCGCACGCTCGAGACCGCCGTTCTCGCCATGCACGCGCGGAAGATAGCGCACCTCGACCTGCGCTATGGCGGCAACATTCTCGTCGGCGACGCGGGCGAGCCGCTGTTAGTCGACTTCCAGTCGCACATCAAGCTGCGCGGATTGCCGGGATTCTTGAAGAAATGGCTCGAGAACGTGGATCTGGCGGGCGTCTACAAACACTGGTCGCATCGCCATCCGGACTCGCTGGGCGCGCAGCGACTGGCCCTTCTCGGCCGCGCGAATCGCTGGCGCAAACTCTGGGTGCTGAAGGGATACTTCGGGCTCAAGCCGCAGCACCACAAGAACCCTCCTCCCGGAAAATCGTGAACGGCGCAGCGGTGGCAAGATCCGTTCACGAACTGTTCAACCACCCTGCACTGCGTCGAACGCTGGTGCGCCTCCGCGTGCCGCTATTCATCGCGCTGGGCATCGCTCTGCTCTGGTTCGCCGACCGCGACTGGTTTCTGCCCGCGCTCGGCGTTTCGCTGTTCGGGGAAGCAATCCAGCTCTGGTGCTTCGCGAGTCTGCAGAAGAATCAGGTGCTCGCAGCGAACGGTCCCTACGCGCTGGTGCGCAATCCCATGTATCTCGGCCGGTACTTTCTGCTCCTCGGAATGCTGATGCTGCTGGGCAACGGCTGGCTGCTCGCGGCGTTCACGATCGTCTACTACTTCTACATGGTCAATCGCGTGCGCAGGGAGGAAGCGTTGCTCACGCCGACGTTCGGCGAAGCCTATGCGCGCTACTGCGCCGCCGTGCCGCGGTTTGTCCCGCGACTCACCCCTCACTCTGGCGGGCGGATAGCATTCTTCGACTGCGAAACATTCGTACGCAATCACGGGTTGCGCAATCTTGCCCAGGTCACGGCGTTCTATGCGCTGGCGGGCTACTTCGCCTTTCTCGTGCACTGAAAGGCGGCGTCTTGCGCCGCCACACGGTCCGTTCGCCGGGTCGCTTACTCCGGACGACCGTCGCCCGGTTGGACCAAGTCGCGCGACGCGGATCCGCCCAAGTGCACGACCAGGCCGCCTCCTGCACGGCCTTCGGTAACGAAGCGCAGCGCATCTGAAAACGCTACGCGCTCGCCTGCCACGAACTCGCCCGTCTCCCGCACGCGGGCAATCTGCTCGACCAAGCCGGCGCCGTCGCGATCGCCGAACAGGGCCCGGCACACCATGCTGTAAAGAGGAAACAATCCTGGAGAAGGCGTACGCATTCCTGCAAGAATGCCGCCACAGAATCCCCACAGGTAGCCGGCGACGAAGGAATCACGGCTCGCAGTCTCGCCGCGGCAACCGCTGAGCTCCACCTGAAATCGAAGCAATCGCGTCGCAAGCGCAACCGCATCGTTTGCGGTCGCGGGCGACTTTCCGTCGTGTTCTTGATCCATCGGGATTCTCGTCGGGGGGGTGCGGCGACACCGGGCGAGGCGGGGTGCGATCACCCCCCCGACCTCCGCAGCGGCGTATCCGTCACGCTGCGCGAGCACCGGGAACACGGGCTCCTCCCTGACCGTCACCCGTTCTCGCCCGGGTCGCACGCCGCGGCGAGATTGCCCGACCTTGACATACCATTCCACTTGATTCTCGTGATGAGCCTTATTCATGCGGAGCCGCCATGTCTCTCAACCTGCGCACGATTGATCTTAATCTGCTGACCGTGTTCGACGCCGTATATGCGGAAGGCAACCTCGGCCACGCCGCCAAGCGGCTTGCGATGACTCAACCGGCCGTGAGCAATGCGCTCACCCGACTGCGGGCGATGGCTGACGACCCGCTATTCGTGAAAGCCAGCCGTGGGGTCGCGCCCACTCCCTACGCACATCATCTGCATGCGCCTGTCCGTGACGCTCTCGATCTGATCCGGCGCGGTCTCGCCGGCGCCAAGACGTTCGATCCGCGCACCTCGGATCGCGATTTTGTCATCGCTACGGGTTACGGGATGGAAGTCGTGTTCGGTCCCGATTTTCTGGATTGGGTTCACGCCCGTGCGCCGGGCGTCCGGATATCGGGTCGACTGATCGGCCATCGCGAATCGGTATGGACCGAAATGCGCGACGGCGCCGTGGACGCGGTCGTCGATGTCGTGCTTCCCACCGCCAAGGACTTCTCCGCGAAACATCTCCTCGACGCAGACGTCGTCGTCGTGGCGCGTCGAGGCCATCCGCGTGTGCGCACCGAACTCACGCTGGCGGGTTACCTCGCCGAGCGCCACGTCGTGCTCCGACCGAAGAGTCCCGAGGAGCAAAAGCTCGCGGTTCGCCAGGCACTCCATGACCTCGAACGCGATATCGCCATCGAGGTATCGAGCACGCTTGCGCTCGCAGTGGTCGTGAGCGAATCCAACGCGATAGGCGTGATGGGTCGTGAACTTGCAGCCAAGCTCGCCGGAAAGCTACGTCTCAAGATCTTTCCGCCTCCGGTCAAGCTTCCGACCTCGGGCGTGCACCTCGTGTGGCATCGCAACCGTGACAAGGATCCGGGGCATGTCTGGATTCGGACGGGAGTCGAGGCCGTATTCGAGAATGCGCGCGCGCGAATGAACGCCTGACCAGGGCATCCCCACGAACGCGGAGATCCGAAATCCTGTCTACTGCATTGGGACCGGATTCCCGCTTACGCGGGAATGACGGTGTTCTGCAGAGCTCGCCTACACGTCCAGACGAGCAACCAGTGCATTGCGTTCGATGAACAAACGGCGCGGTTCGACCTCGTCGCCCATCAGCTTCGTGAAGATCTCGTCGGCGGCGATGCCATCCTCGATCTGCACCTTGAGCAGTCGCCGGGACGCCGGATCCATCGTCGTTTCCCAGAGCTGGCCTGGATTCATCTCGCCGAGTCCCTTGTAGCGCTGCACGTTGGCCTTCTCCTCGACTTCCTGGAGCAACCAGCGCATCGCATCGCCGAAATCGCTCACCGCGTGCTGGCGCTCGCCTCGCACGACGTGTGCACCCGCACCGATCAATCCTTGCAGGATCTGCGCCGTGTCGCGAATCTGATCGCAATCTCCCGACTTCAGGAAGTCGTCATCGAGCACGGTCGTCTTCACGTTGCCATGGTGGATGTGCTCCACGACCAGCTGCCAGCGCTCGTGCTTCTCCAGGTATCGTTCGTGAACGCGCGTCTCGCCATTCCCAAGCGCGGCGCGTAGCGCGGCAGCGCTCGCGCGCGCATGGTCCCCATCGGACATGTCGAGCTCGAGTCCGGCGAGTAACGCCTGCAGCGCGCGCTCGTCGATGATTCGGGAAAGCCTCTCGATGACCGCCTCGGCAAGCAAATAGGAGCGCGCAATTTTTTCCAGCGCGTCGCCCTGGATCGGGGCCGCGTTTTCGGCCGGATACAGCGTGGCTCCCTGCAAGGCTTGCGTGAGCATGAAGTGCTCGCGCTCATGGTCGTCCTTGAGATAACGCTCCTCCTTGCCGAGCTTCACCTTGTAGAGCGGCGGCTGAGCGATATACACGTAACCTCGCTCGACGAGCTCGGGCATCTGCCGATAGAAAAACGTCAGGAGCAGGGTACGTATGTGCGCTCCGTCCACATCCGCATCCGTCATGATGATGATGCGGTGGTAGCGCAGATTGTCGATGTTGAACTCGTCCTTTCCGATACTCGTGCCGAGCGTCTGAATGAGTGTGGCAATTTCCGCGGACGAGAGCAGCTTGTCGAAACGCGCCCGCTCGACGTTCAGGATCTTGCCCTTCAGCGGGAGAATCGCCTGGAACTTGCGGTCCCGCCCCTGCTTGGCGGAGCCGCCCGCGGAATCGCCTTCCACCAGGTAGAGCTCACAGAGCTCCGGATTTTTCTCCTGGCAATCCGCGAGCTTTGCCGAAAGCCCGAATGAGTCCAGTACGCCCTTGCGGCGGGTCAGCTCACGCGCCTTGCGAGCCGCCTCGCGCGCCCGCGCGGCATCGACTATCTTGCCGGTGATCGTCTTCGCGTCCGTCGGCTTCTCGAGCAGGAACTCCGCGAGCTTCTGCCCGACGATTTCGCTCACGATCGGCTGGACTTCCGAGGACACCAGCTTGTCCTTCGTCTGAGACGAGAATTTCGGCTCCGGGACCTTGACCGATAGCACGCACGCGAGGCCTTCCCGCATGTCATCGCCGGTGGTTTCCACTTTCGCGCGCTTCGCGATCTCGTGCTGCTCGATGTACTGGTTGAGCGTGCGGGTCATCGCTGCCCGGAGTCCGGTCAGGTGGGTACCGCCGTCGCGCTGCGGAATGTTGTTGGTGAAGCAAAGGACCGACTCCTGATAAGAATCGTTCCACTGCATTGCAACCTCGACGGTGAGTCCGTCCTTCGTGCCGGTGGCGTGAAAGATATTCGGATGCAGGACCGATTTGGTGCGATTGAGATATTCGACGAACCCCTTGACGCCCCCGGCGAACGCAAAGTCCTCCTCACGACCTTCCCGCTGGTCGATCAGCTTGACCAGCACCCCGTTGTTCAGAAACGAGAGCTCGCGCAACCGCTTCGCGAGGATATCGTAGTGATACTCGACTTTCCCGAACGTCTCCGCAGAGGCGAGAAAATGCACTTCGGTCCCGCGCTTCTCGGTTGGCCCGGTCACTTTCAAGGGTTCGGTCAGCTCACCGCGCCGGAACTCGAGCAGATTCACTTTGCCGTTGCGCCGCACGATCAAACGCAACCACTCGGAAAGCGCATTGACCACCGAGACACCGACGCCGTGCAGTCCGCCGGCAACCTTGTACGCGTTGTTGTCGAATTTTCCGCCCGCATGAAGCTCGGTCATGACAATCTCGGCGGTGGATCGCCCCGCTTCGTCGTCGGGATGGACGTCGGTCGGAATGCCGCGGCCGTTGTCAATGACGCTGATGGAATTGTCGGTGTGAATCGTGACGATGATCTCGTCACAGTAGCCCC
>JBAVOG010000787.1:0-2995 GCA_049691875.1 Burkholderiales bacterium
CGCCCGGTACGGCCCAACCCAATCAGATGTCGGCGATCACGGCATCCCTGCAGGACGGTCGCATCAAGACGCTGCTGCTGATGGGCACCAACATGCTCTCGTCGTTCGCCGACGCCACCGATGTAGCGCGGGCACTCGAGCGCACCGAGCTCATCGTGAGTCACGACCTGTTCCTGAACTACACCGCACGCCGCTACGCCGACGTGGTCCTGCCGGGGACCGCGTGGCTCGAGGAGCTGGGTTGCAAGGCGACCCACACCCACCTCTACCTGATGGAGCCCGCGCTCGCGCCGCCGGCCGAGACGCGCTCCTTGTACCGGCTGATCAAGGAGCTCGCCGAACGCCTCGGTCTCGAGGGTTTTCATCCGTGGGCGTCGGAGGAGGCAATGGTGAACGCCGTGCTCGACCACCCGTGCACCGGTCACGCGACCGTGGCGTCGCTCCGCGCGCAGGGCGGCATCGGAGCGCTCAACATTTCGCACGTCGCCAACCCGACATTCGATTTCGACACGCCGTCGCACAAGATCGAGTTCTACTCGGCCCGGGCGGAGCGGCTGGGTCTGCCTCCGCTGCCGACACATGAAGCCGCCGCCACCTCGGCCGCCGCGCACCGCTATCCGCTGACGCTCACCCAGGGGCGCACGCTTGCGCACTTTCACGGCTTCTACAACAACGGCCGCGAGCTGCCCACGCTCGCTCGGCGCGAGGTCGAACCTGTACTGTGGATCGCAGCGGCCGATGCGGCGGCGCGCGCGCTAGCGGACGGCGCCCCGGTTCGCATTTTCAATCAGCGCGGCGAGCTGCGTGCACGCGCGCACGTGACCGATCGTCTCCTACCGGGCACCGTGTGGATGCGGGACGGATGGCCGGGCCTGAACGACCTCACGGGGGGCGCGCCGGTATTGCCCGATGTTGCGGTCGACCTGTTCCCGTTTTCCGCCGGTCAGGCGACATTCGACGCGCTGGTCGAGGTTGCGCCGGTCGAGGCTTGAAGATGCGGAAAACGCTTGCAGGCGTTCGCGCGCCGATCTGCCTCAGGTTTTTGCAACCTCCGGCGCCACGTCCATCGTAGGCTCGGGCTGCGCCTCGGCGCGCAGCTCGTCGATCGGCGGCTCCTCGGGCAGCTCGACCGCCGTCTCGGTCGCGACTAGATCGTGCGCCAGGAATCCGCCCGACTGGTGCCGCCAGAGCTTCGCGTAGTGCCCGCCCAGGTGCAGCAGCTCGTCGTGTGTGCCCTCCTCGACGATACGGCCGGCCTCGAGCACGATCAGGCGATCCATGCGTGCGATCGTGGACAATCGGTGTGCGATGGCGATCACCGTCTTGCCTTCCATCAGACCAAGGAGCTGCTCCTGGATGGCAAGCTCCACTTCACTGTCGAGCGCCGAGGTCGCCTCGTCGAGCACCAGGATCGGCGCGTCCTTGAGGACCACGCGCGCGATTGCCACGCGCTGGCGCTGCCCGCCCGAGAGCTTAACGCCGCGTTCGCCCACGTGCGCCTCGTAGCCCTTGCGGCCCTTCCAGTCCTGCAGCCCGACGATGAACTCGTGCGCGTGCGCCTTGCGCGCCGCCGCCTCCACTTCGGCGTCGCTCGCGCGCGGCCGGCTATAGCGTATGTTGGCAGCGATCGAGCGGTGCAGGAGCGACGTGTCCTGCGTCACCATGCCGATCGCCGCGCGCAGACTCTCCTGCGTGACCTGGCCGATGTCCTGACCATCGATACGGATGCTGCCCTGCTCCGGCTCGTAGAACCGCAGCAGCAGGTTGACGAGCGTCGACTTGCCCGCGCCGGAACGGCCGACGAGTCCGACGCGCTCCCCGGGTCGGATCGTCAAGCTGAGGTGATCGAAAACCGGAGGTCCGTCGGCCTTCCCGTAGTTGAACGTCACGCCCTCGAAGCGGATCTCGCCGCGCGAGACTTCGAGCGGGCGCGCGCCGGGCCGGTCGACTCCGGTGAGCGGCACGGCGATCGTCTGCATGCCCTCCTGCACCACGCCGATGTTCTCGAAGACGCCGGTCACCTCCCAGCACACCCAGCCGGCGACGTTGGAGATCTGCCAGGCGAGCGGCAGCGCGGTAGCCACCACGCCCGCGCTCACCGTGCCGTTCGCCCACAGCCAGATCCCCACCGCCGCGGTACCGGTGAGCAACATGGCGTTCATCACCGAGAGCGCGAACATGAACTGCGCAATCAGACGCATGTGGGCGGCCATCGCGCCCTGGTGCTCGTCGATCACCTCGCGCACGAACGCGTCCTCGTCGGCGAGACGCGCGAAGAGCTTCACGGTGAGGATGTTGGTATAGCTGTCCACCACCCGCGCCATCACGTGCGAGCGCACCTCCGAGCTCGCCCGGGCGAGGTCGCGCATGCGCGGGACGAAATAGCGCAGGAACACCACATATCCCACGAACCAGAGGAGCGTGGGTACGCCGAGCCGCCAGTCCGAGAGCGCCATCAGGATCAGCGCCGTGACCCCGTAGACCACGATGTACCAGACCGCGCGAATGCTCGACATCACGCTCTCGCGCAACGCATTCGCGGTCTGCATCACCCGGTTCGCGATGCGCCCGGCGAAATCGTTCTGGAAGTACGGCCAACTCTGGCGCACCACGTGCCAGTGGCTCTGCCAGCGGATCATACTGGTCGCCCCGGGGATCAGCACGTTCTGACGGATCGAGACATCGAGGAGCATTGCCAACGGCCGCCCGATCAGCACCAGCACGACCATCCCGACGAGCATTGGCCACTGCGCCGCCAAGGCTGCGTGTCGGTCCGTCGCCTCCATCAGCGAAACCAGCCTGCCTATGAACACCGGGATCACCGTGTCGATCAGCGCGACTGTCAGGCTGGTGACGAACATGAGCGCAAACCAGCCCTTGATCTGGTTCACGAAATGCCAGTAAAAGGCGAGCAGCCCGGCCGGCGGCGTTCCCGGCCCCGTGCTGGCGGTGCCGCGGATCCGGGATTGGAGATACTTGTAGAACATCAAGTCGC
>JBAVOG010000788.1:0-6283 GCA_049691875.1 Burkholderiales bacterium
ACCACGCCCAAGGTGCTCGGCTGGGACGTGGCCGGCGTCGTGAAGGGGACCGGCAAGGACGTCACCCTCTTCAAGCCCGGGGACGAGGTGTACTACGCCGGCAGCATCGTGCGCCCTGGGGGAAACAGCGAGTTCCATCTCGTCGATGAGCGCATCGTCGGCAGGAAGCCGAAGAACCTGGGCTTCGCCGAGGCGGCTGCGCTGCCACTCACGACGATCACCGCCTGGGAGGCGATGTTCGACCGGATGGGCGTATCGAAGAACGGGCGCAACGCCGGCCGCTCGCTGCTCGTGATCGGCGGCGCGGGCGGCGTAGGCTCCATCGCGATTCAGCTCGCGAAAAAGCTCGCGCGCCTGAAAGTCATCGCGACCGCGTCACGTGTCCAGTCGGTGAAATGGCTGACGGAGCTCGGCGTCGATGCGTACGTCGACCACTCGCAGGAGCTCGCGCCCCAGCTCAAGGCGGCGGGCACGCCCGAAGTCGACTACATCCTGTGCTGCAACAGCACCGACGCACACTTCCCGCAGTTCGCATCGATCATCGCACCGCAGGGAAAGATCTGCACGATCGTGCGCACCATGAAGCCGGTCGACCTCGCGCCGCTCATGGCGAAAAGCGCCACGTTCGCCTGGGAGCTGATGTTCACGCGATCGACTTATCGCACGCCGGACATGATCGGGCAACACGAGCTGCTCAACGAGACCGCCACGCTCGTCGAATCGGGAACGCTGCGCACCACGCTGACGACCCATCTCGGGAAGATCAACGCCGCAAATCTGCGCCGTGCCCACAAGCTGCTCGAAGAGGGGCACACCGTCGGCAAGATCGTCCTCGAGGGATTCTGAGCCCGAGGTCAGCTGCGTCTTTCTCCCCTCCTCTCCGAGGAGGGGTGGACGCGAAGCGGACGGGGTGGTGCGAGGTTGCATCATGCGCCGCGCGAAGCAGGCCCTCCGGGGATTCTGAACGACCGGAGCGCGCGCATGAGCGGCCGCTTCTTGGACTGGTGCGCCTGCATCCGACGCAGGATGTCGTCCAGCATGTGGATCGCGTCGAGTACGTAGGGACCCTTGTTCAGCATCACGCATTCGGAGCGTTCGCCCATGGCGGCGTCGGTGATTTCGGCACGCGACGGCCGGCCGGTCTTGGCGAGGTTCTCGAGGACCTGGGTCGCCCAGATGACCGGCATATGGGCCGCCTCGGCCAGCCACAGGATTTCCTCCTGCACCTCGGCGAGTCGCTCGTATCCGCACTCGACTGCCAGATCGCCGCGCGCGATCATGATTCCCGCCGCGCGGCTCGCCATCGCCGCGAACGCGAGTTCGGGAAGGTTCTCGAAACCCTGGCGCGTCTCGATCTTCAGGATCAGTCCGAGGTGCCCGGCGTTGAGGCCATGCAGGCATTTGAGCAGGGCCTCGACGTCGGATGCGCGCTGCGCGAACGACAGACCGACGATATCCGCGCGCCGTGCGACGATTGCGAGATCGGCGATGTCCTTCTCGCTCAGCGCAGGAAGCGTGACGACGCTGTCGGGCAGATTGATGCCCTTGTCGCCCGCGAGGACCTCGCCCCCCGCGCGCGCATGCGTGATCTCGACTTCGAGGCGGTCACGCGTGGCGCGTCGGACGATGCCACCGATACGGCCGTCGTCGAACCAGATTCGCTCGCCCGCGCGAACCTGTCCGATCACCTCCGGGAGTGTGCAGGGAACGCTCGCCGGCCGCGCCTTCCTGCGACCATGCGCCTCGACAGCGGGAGCACCGATGCCGGAGCGCGTCACGTAGAGCAAGTCGCCGCGGCTCACGCGGACCTTTCCCGCCATCGCGGGAAATTCGTCCAGCGTCGTTCCGCGCGGACCGTTTCTCTTCGGACGCCGGCGCAGTTCCGTCTCCGCCGTCAAGTAGACCGTCTTCGAGATCTCGAGGAGCGCGGTCGTGTCGCCGACCTCCACGACATGGAGGACTCGTCTGGCGCCGCGCGCATCGGTGCATTCCACGCGGTGCCCCTCGCGCAAGTATGCAAGCCAGTTCCCTGACACGCGCAGCGAAGGCTGCGCGTCATCGCCCGGATCGACGGCATCGGAAGTGTGCAGCCTCAATCGCGCCGGCGCTTGCACACGGCCATACGCGTCGCGCGTCGGCCGAAGCTTGATCACGCCGGGGTCCGCTGCGATCGGGCCGGTGCGGAGCTTCGGTCCCGCAAGATCCATCAGGATCTTCACCGGGCGCCCGACGCCGCCCCCGGCGCGGCGCACGTGCTCGGCCATCGCTTCCCACGCGGCGGCATCGTCGTGCGCGCAGTTGATGCGCGCGATATCCATGCCCGCGACGACGAGTTGCCGGACGAGGTCGAAATCGACCGCCCCCGCGGAGGGAAGCGTCACCATAATCCGCACGGCGCGATTCGCCGGGGGCGCGCCGAGCAGGTCGGCGGCATGCCGCTCGAGCAGCGCGCGACCGCTGTGGAAGCCGGTCGGTTCGTCCTGGACGTGCGGCGTCCAGGGGCGTCCGACGAGACGATTCAGAATGCCGATGACCTTGTCCAGATTCGCAAGGACGTGCGTCTCGCCGCGTCCGAGCGACGACGCACCCACCCATGCCAGCCGTTCCTGGAGCGAACGGATGTCGGTGCGACGCAAGGCGAGGTAGTGCGCGAGATTGCGCGCGCTCGCCAGGAATGTCGGCTCGACACCCACCAGGCGCGGTACGAGCCCCGCCTCGAATGCGGTCATCTCGGAGCGCAGCGCCGCGAGTTGCGCGATCAGGATCTCAACAGCATCCCGATTCCACGCTTCCGCTCCGTCTTCGATGTGGCCGGGTGCGCCCATCGCTCTCCCCGAAACCTCGGTACGAATGTCAATGCAAGTGTGTGACGCTCTTGTTGCAGCGAAATGACAAGGGCGCGCGGCGCGATCGTGGTCGGAGCGCCTACCGGTCGACCGTCCCCATCATCATCGCGCCGTAGCGATCGCCCTGCACGACGCCGATCTTCGCGATCTCCTCGAGGCTGGCGATCTCCGCGGCGGTCAGCTTGATTTCCGCGGCTGCGAGATTCTCCACCAGGCGCGCCTCGCGCCGCGTGCCCGGGATCGGCACGACGTCCGGCCCCTTCGCGAGAACCCACGCGAGCGCGAGCTGCGCCGGCGTGGCCCCCTTCGCGCGGGCCAGCTCGCCGATCCGCCAGACGAGCTGGAGATTGTGGTCGAGGTTTGCGGCAGTGAACCGCGGCATCGTGCGCCGCACGTCCTTCTCCTCGAATTTCTCCGAAGACTCGACGGTGCCGGTCAGAAAGCCCCTGCCGAGCGGGCTATACGCCACGTACCCCACGCCCAGCTCGCGACATGCCGGCAGGATATCGGCTTCGTCCTGGCGGCTCCAGAGCGAGAGCTCCGACTGCACTGCCGTGATCGGGTGCACCTTGTGCGCGCGCCGCAGGTTCGCGGCCGACACCTCCGATAGTCCGAGGTGGCGGACCTTCCCGGCTTTCACCAGCTCCGCCATCGCTCCCACGGTCTCCTCGATCCGCACGCTCTTGTCCACGCGGTGCTGATAGTAGAGATCGATGACGTCAACCTTGAGGCGCTTGAGGGAGGCTTCACATGCCGAACGTACGTACTCCGGGGTGCCGCAGATCGAGCGCGTGCCGTCCGGATTGAAGCGTTGACCGAACTTGGTCGCAAGGGTCACCTTGTCGCGGATGCCCACCAGGGCCTTCCCGACGAGCTCCTCGTTGTGATGCGGACCGTAGGAGTCCGCCGAGTCCAGCATCGTGACGCCCAGATCCACCGCTTTGCGGATGATCGCGATCGACTCCGCGTCCTTTGCGGCCCCGTACACGCCACTCAATCCGAAGCACCCGTAGCCGATTTCCGACACCGTGATCGTTGCGCCGGGATGCTTCCCGAGTGTGCGTTGCTTCATTGCGACCTCCTTTGGTCTGGTTTTCGAGAGTTTTCGCCAAGGCGAAGGCGCCGCGACCCGGCGCCGATATAATTCCCGCGCATGTGCGGGAGATACGTGCACCCTGATGATGCGGCCATGGAGCGCGAGTGGCACGTCGGCCGCGACAACAGCAATCCCTTTGCGCGCCGGTTCAACGTCCTGCCCACGTCGACCGTCCCGATGTTACGCCGGGATCGCAATTCCGGCGACATCGTGCTCGTCGGCGTGCGCTGGGGCCTGATCCCACACTGGTGGAAGGGCGCGAAGCCCCCGACGTTCACGATCAATGCCCGCGCCGAGGAGGCCGCCGCAAAACCCATGTGGCGCCACGCCTGGCGTCACGCACGCTGCCTGATTCCCGCCGAAGGCTGGTACGAATGGCGCGAAATGGAGCGGGTGAATCGCGAAACGGGCGAAGTGAAGACGTACAAGCAGCCGTTCTACATTTACCGCGCCGACGCGCGCCCCTTCTGCTTCGCCGGCCTGATGGCGTTCTGGCAAGCGCCGGACTCGGACGACGCGATCCTGAGCTGCGCGATCCTCACCAAGGCGGCGGCTGGCCCCGCGACCGAGGTGCACGACCGCATGCCGGTCGTGCTCCCCGCGCAAGCGCTCGACGAGTGGACCGACCCGGCGCTGACCGATGGCGCGCGCGTGCAGTCGCTCGTCGCCGAGCGCGCGCAGTCCGACTTCACCTACCACACGGTGAGCACTCGAGTGAACAGCTCGCGGAACGAGGGGCCCGAATTGATCGAGCCCGTCGCGATCTGAGCTCCCTAGCCAGCGAGGTTCTTCTTCAGGAACGCGATCGTCCGCGACCAGGCGAGCTCGGCGGCCGCCTTGTTGTACCGGGCGCCAGCGGTGTCGTCGTGGAACGCATGCTCGACGTTGTCGTAGGTGTAGAGCTCGTAGGGCACACCCGCCGCCTTCAGAGCGGCTTCGAAGCTCGGAACGCCTGCGTTGATGCGCGCATCGTTGCCTGCGTAGTGCAGCATCAGCGGCGCCTTGATGTTCGCCGCCTCCTCGGGCGAGAGCGTGTTGCCGTAGAACGGGACGGCCGCGGCGAGATCCGGCGCGTTCGCCGCGAGCAGATTGGTCATCCCGCCGCCCCAGCAGAAGCCCACGGCGCCGACCTTGCCGTTCGAATCCGGCCGGCCCTTGAGAAACGGGACCGCGGCGACGAGGTCGCGCAGTGCCACTACGCGATCAACCCTTTGGAATAGCGAGCGCGCCGTGTCTACGTCCGCCGGTGTGCCGCCGAGCGGCGAAAGGAGATCGGGCGCCATCGCAGTGAATCCGGCGACAGCGAACCGACGCGCGACGTCCTCGATGTGCGGGTCGAGGCCCCGGTTCGCATGGATCACGATCACGCCGGCGCGCTTTGCCGGTCCGGAAGTGGGCGCCGCCAGGTAGGCGCGCAATGCGCCGGACGCGCCCGGGTAATTGATCATGCCCGCCGCGACGCGCGCATCGCCCGGGTCGACGATCGCGGCCTGCGCGTAATTGTTATCGAGCGTGGGCAGCAATGCGAACGCTGCCGCAGTGCTGCCGGTCAGCGCCGCCAGGCGGCGCAGAAACACGCGCCGCTCGAGCGGCTTGTGGGTGTACTCGTCGTAGAGCTCGATGATGCGACGATCCATTCACATCTCCCGTCTGGTAGGTATCCTGGAAGCGACGCCCGCGCTTGGGAATTCGCGCAACGCCGGTGCGCAATTTACTGTTTCGGCGCGCTGCGCGCCAGCTTGGCCCGCAGATCGCGGAGCTTCACCTTGAGCCGCGCCTCGTTGTCGAAGCCCATCCGGATCAGCATCTTCTGACCAGCCGAGCGCGCTTCCAGTTCCGGATCGGCGAACTCGTAGAGGACCCATGGCCGATCGAGCTTGATCGATTCTGCGACCCGGGGCAGGGTCAGACGAACCGGACCCGCGAGATCGGGGGTCGCAAGCAGATGGTCGATGACCTCGATCAGCCGGTCATTGAAGTACTTGTCCGGGTAGCCGAGCTCCCGGTACGCCTCCTGGACCAGGGGGTAGAAGCGAACGTACAGCGCGACGGCCTTCGCGGTGTCGACCTTCTCGACCAGCCGGACGAAAGGCTCGTAGCGCTTGAAATTTTCCGCACTGAGCGACGTTGCATCACCGGCGCCCGCAACGACGAAGCGACCGGGCGTGGGCGTGACCGGCCAGAGCCGCACCGGCGCGCGCTTGTGCGGCAGATTGTCCACCGTCACCACGAAGCGCTGGATGTAGCCGCTGACGTTCAGAAAGCTGAGCAGGGAGTCGCGGCCGACCAGGCCGAGCAGCGTCTCCTGAACGAGCTTGTCGCTTTCGCCGAGCGGCGGCAG
>JBAVOG010000789.1:0-9389 GCA_049691875.1 Burkholderiales bacterium
CGGCTATTCCCATCCGGAACAGCTCGGCGCGGATCGCTGGGCCGCGCTCGTCGCCGCCCGCGCACGCCATCGCGGCGAGAGCCTGGTCGTGCTGGCCGGCACTGCCACGACGATCGATCATCTCGACGCGGGTGGGACGTTTCGCGGCGGCATGATTCTGCCCGGCACGCGATTGATGAAACAGGCACTTCACCGGAACACTGCCGAGCTGCCGCTTGCACAGGGCGAGTACCGCGAATCACCGCGCAATACGGCGGACGCGATCGAGACCGGTTGCCTGGTTGCCCAGGTGGCGGCGATCGAACGGGCCTATCGAAGGCTGCCGCAAGGCGCCGCGTGCTTCGTGAGCGGCGGTGGCGCAGGCGAAATGGTCGCGCTGCTTGATTTTCGCGTGGAGGAAGTCGAGCATCTCGTGCTCGAAGGCATCGTGCTGCTGGGACAATGAGAACAGTCTTCCTGGTTCTGCTGTTCGTGAACGCGGTCTTCCTGGCGTGGACCTACTACTCGCGCTCGATCGGATCGCAGGGCGAGCGCATGGTCGCGCAGCAACTCGACCCCGAGAAGATCCGGCTCGTGTCGCGCGACGAGGCGGAGCGGCTCGCGCGGGCGCGCCTGCCGGGCTGCGTCGAGTGGGGTCCGATAGCCCCGGCCGACGCGGCGCGTGCGGAAGAGGCGCTGAACGGCATCATTCCGGGCGCGAAGGTGGAGCAGATTTCCAGGTCGGAGTCCTCCGGCTGGTGGGTCTATGTCCCGCCGCTTGCCAGCCGCCAGGCCGCCAATCAGCGCGTTGCCGAGCTGCGTCGCGCCGGTATCACGGACCTGTTCGTCATTCCGGACGACGCCAAGCTCCGCAACGCCATTTCGCTCGGAGTGTTCCGGAATGAAGATTCCGCCAAGAGCCATTTCGAGGCGGTGCGCGAGCGCGGCGCCCGCGATGCCGTGCTGGCGGAACGCGAGCGCAATGCGCGCGTCTACCTGCAGATCCGGAACGTGCCCCCGCCATTGCGCCAGCGCATCGCGGACCTCAAGACGGCATTTCTGGGCAGCGAAGTGCAGGAATGTTCGACGGAGAGCGCGCGCTGACTGCTACCCACCGCGAATGCGGCGGAGGAGTGCGGTGGTCGACCTTCCGGGGAGAAACGGAATCGCATGTACGGTGCCTCCCCAGCCCCGCACCTCGCCTGCGCCCACGATATCGGCCGGCTTCCAGTCGCCGCCTTTCACGAGGACGTCGGGGCGGCAAACCATGATGGTCGCGAGCGGCGTGTCGTCGTCAAACCAGGTCACGAGGTCCACCGCTGCGAGCGCCGCCAGGACGGCCATGCGGTCCTCGAGCGGGGTGAGTGGCCGGTCGGCGCCTTTCCCAAGGCGCCGCACCGAGGCATCCGAATTCAATGCCACGAGAAGACCCGCGCCGAGCGCGCGGGCCTGCGCGAGGTAGGTGACGTGACCACGATGTAGCAGGTCGAAAACGCCGTTTGTGAACACGAGCGGGCGCGGGACTCCTGGCAGCCGCTCTTCCAGCCGCCCGGGCGCGCAGATCTTCATCTCGAAATCGGGCCGCGTGTTCATGACCGCCTTTATGACAGCCGATGGTATCAGGCGGGCGCGGTGCAATGCGTCCGACCGCTAGGCGGCCTGCGCAGCGCTTCCGGCGCGTGCGCGGAGTTCCTTGCGATAGCGATTGAGGTCCGCGACGGATCCGATGGTGCGGTCGAAGAGCGAGGAGAGATTGCGCAGGAGCATGTTCACCACCCGGGTTTCCCACGTCCTGTCGAACCTGATTTGCGCATCGAGCCAGCGCTCCAGCCACTGCGGGTCTGGAAGTCTGGATTGCACCGTATCGTTCGGAAAGAGGCCGCGGTTGACGTGCAGATTCGTCGGATGCAGCGGCTTGCCGCTGCGCGCGCTCGCCGTCATCAGCGTTCCGATCCTCGCAAATGCCGCCCGTGCCTCGTCGCCCATCCGTGCAATGGCGCGCTTCATATATTGAAGATACACGCCCGCATGGCGCGCTTCGTCGCGGGAAATCAGGTCGTAGATCCTCTTGATCACCGGCTCGGTGTGCCATTCCGCAGCGCGACGGTACCAGTGGTTCAGGCGAATCTCGCCGCAGAAGTGCAGCATGAGCGTCTCGAGCGCGGGAGCAGGGTCGAACGCAAATCGCACGGCGTGCAGCTCCTGCTCGGTCGGCACCAGCTCGGGCCGGAACCGGCGCAGGTATTCGATCAGCACCAGCGAATGCTTCTGTTCCTCGAAGAACCAGACCGACATGAAGGCCGAGAAATCGCTGTCATGGCGATTGTCGCGTAGGAACATCTCGGTGGCGGGCAAGGCCGCCCACTCGGTGATGGCGTTCATCTTGATCGTCGCGGCCTGCTCGTCGCTCAGCCGGGCGCCGTCGAAATCGTCCCAGGGAACATCGCTCGACATGTTCCAGCGAACGCGCTCCAGCGACTTGAAGATGTCCGGATAAAGCATGCTTGGCTCCACTGTATGGTTGGGCGGCGTTTGACGCCCTATGGACGTCCGTGCCTCGGCGGCGCGACCCGAATTGGACTATGCGCCGGGTCGGCGCGCGCGCCAGCGCGCTACGGCGTCGGATATTGCAGCGAGCTCACGCACCGGCACGACGCCGTCGATCTGCCGGCGAAACAACGTCGAATTGCTTCCTCCCACCCACATCTCGATCGCGCCAGGGAGCATTGTACGCAGCGTCGTCAGCGTATCGATTGCAGTGTGCCCCGGGTAGGCGGGGCTGAACGACAGCCCCACCACGTTTGCATGCTGGACTTCCGCCGCTCGCGCGATCTCGCGGACAGGTGTCTGCGGTCCGAGCGGCACGCACGTGGCCCCGTGTATCCAGAGTTCGCATTCGGCCATGAGCAGCCCGAGGATGTGCAGCTCGCCGGGGAGAGTGGTGAGCAGGACACGCGGTTCACCTCCCGGGCGGGCAAGCGCGGCGATCGACGACCGGAGCAGAATCTGTACCGCCTCCGTATAGAGGTGCTCTTCGAAGACTTCCAGTTCTCCGCGCATCCAGGCATCACCCACCATCGGGTTCAGCGCGGCGATGGTCTGCTCCAGGAATCCCTCCAGCCCCTGCTGCAGGAGGGCCTTGTCGAGGCGCTTCCGAAGCCCTGCGACGTCGTGAGCCTTCACTAACTCCAGGATCTCGATCAACTCGGGCGGATCCTCGACCTCGCCCGAACCGGAATCCGTGCGCGCGAGCAATTCCTGCACGGTGAGGCCCACCACTTTGGCCGGGCGGGCCCCTCGATCGATCAAGCGTTTGATAAGGATGAGTTTTTCGACTTGGTCCCGGCCGTAGACGCGTTCGCCATTCGAATCCCTGCCAGGCGCTGGAAAGCCGTAACGCTTTTCCCATACCCGCAGCGTGTCCTTGGCCACCCCGGTCTCACGCTCCACGGTGCCGATCGAAAGGCCTTCTTCCATCAAGTCAGGTCCACCCATTCTTTCTTAGATGTTGTCCTAGACAAAGATTGACATTTCCATAATAGGCTCGTATCGTACGTCGAAACACCGTATTTGTCTAGGACAACTAATGACACGCCTCGCTCGTATCACGCTCTCGACACTGTTTCCACTGTTCCTTGTGTTCACCCCGAGTGCCGCGGCGCCTTGCAATCCGTGCGCGGGTTCGCCGGGGCAGGCGGCGCTCGCAGTAGGTGATACGGTCGCCGCCCCCGGTCCGATCGGCGCTCACCCGCGCCTGGTCCAAACAGCTCCTGGCCGAGAAGCCCGGTGCAATGCCGCGCTCCTGGACGATAACGACAGGCTCCTCGCACTGCACCGGAGTATCCGGGATGGTGGTCTCGGTGTCCTGCGGACGCCCGCGCGTGCATTCGGCTCCGCGCCGACCGTGAGCACCTCGAATCCGGCGGGCTGCGACGCGGGATGACGCGACGCCGGCCGCGCTCACAAGACCGCAATCCCTCCTAGCGAGAGACCGCAATGAATGCCCCCGAGAAACTCTTCATAGTCGATGTTCAGGCGCACCCGGATCACCGCTCGATGGCAATCGACCACGTTGGCGTGCGCTCGATCCGTCATCCGATCGTGATCGAGCGGGCGGACGGAACTGCCTTGCCCACCGTGGCATCGATCGACATGTACGTGGGCCTGCCCCACCACGTGAAGGGGACGCACATGTCGCGCTTTCTGGAAGTTCTCGGGGCGAGCGCGGATCAGGTATCGATCGTGGGGCTGCGCACCTTGATGGCAAGCATGTTGGAGCGGCTCGAGGCATCGAGCGGCCACATCGAGATGCGCTTTCCGTATTTCGTGGGCAAGCGGGCGCCCGTCTCGGGCGTCGCGAGCCTCATGGACTACGAAGTCGTGCTCCGCGCAAGCGTCACGGTGGAGCGCGGCTACGAGACCCTTCTGAAAGTGCTCGTCCCCGTGACCAGCCTGTGCCCGTGCTCGAAGGAGATCTCCGCCTACGGCGCGCACAACCAACGCTCGCACGTGACCATCGAAGCGGTGCTGGCGGGCGACGTGAAGATCGAAGAGCTGATCTCGATCGCCGAGGCCGAGGCCTCCTGCGAGGTGTACGGGTTGTTGAAACGACCCGACGAGAAGCACGTGACCGAGCGGGCCTACGACAACCCTAAGTTTGTCGAGGATCTCGTGCGCGATGTCGCGATCGCCCTCGAGCGTGACCCGCGCATCGTGGCCTTCGCGGTCGAAAGCGAGAACTTCGAATCCATCCACAACCACTCCGCCTACGCGCTCATCCGGCGCGACCGGCGCGGGTGAAGAATCTCGATGCGCGGGCGCATAGCGTGCGACCTCCCGGGCTCTGGCAACTGGCCGCCCCCTCCTCCCGGCCGTTCCGTGTCCGCCCCAACCGCTCCCTGCGCTCGCGCACTCGAGACCCGATCGAAACCATGAGAACGAGTCGAGCATGAAGATTGCCGTGATCGGAGCGGGAGTATCCGGCCTGTCCGCAGCATGGCTGCTCGGACAGCGGCACCGCGTCACCCTCTTCGAGGCCAATCGGACGCTAGGCGGGCACACGAACACGGTCGACGTGGCGCTGGAAGGCGTTCGTCACCCGGTCGACACGGGGTTTCTGGTGTTCAACCATCGCACTTATCCCAACCTGACCGCAATGTTCGCGCACCTCGGCGTCCGGACAGTGCAAAGCGACATGTCGTTCTCAGTCTCATTCGCGGATCGCGACCTGGAGTGGGCCGGCTCCAACCTTGGAACGGTGTTCGGGCAGCGTCGCAATCTCGCGCGACCCGGCATGTGGCGGATGCTCGCGGACGTCTTGCGGTTCAATCGCGCCGCAACTCGCATAGCGCAGCGCGGATCCGGCACATTGACGCTCGGCGAGTTTCTTTCGACGGGCCGCTACAGCAGCGAGTTCGTGGACTGGTACCTGCTCCCCATGGCGGCGGCCATCTGGTCGTGCCCGACGGGGGCCATGCTCGGCTATCCGCTCGAGGCATTCGTGCGCTTTTGCCACAACCACGGGTTGCTGCAGATTGCGAACCGCCCCCAGTGGCTCACCGTGGAAGGCGGAGGGCGCGAGTACGTGAATCGGCTCGCCGATCGCATTGCCGACATCCGTCATGCAACGCCGGTCCGGGCCGTCGATCCCGGCCCATCAGGCGTGATCGTCGCATCGGAACGCGGCGTCGAGCGTTTCGACGCCGCCGTGCTTGCCTGCCACACCGATCAGGCGCTGCGCATGATTGTGCGTCCCACGGCCGACGAGCGACGCGTGCTGGGCGCGATCCGTTACGAGCGCAACCGGGCGGTGCTGCATACCGATTCGCGATTGCTTCCCCGCCGCAAGGCACTCTGGTCGGCCTGGAACTACATCGGCGCACAACACGAACCGGACGGGCGGCCCGTCGGGGTGTCCTACCTCCTCAACAAACTCCAGCCGGTTCCCTTCAAGCAGCCGGTAGTGGTCACGCTGAATCCGCCCATCATGCCCGATCCACGTCGAGTCATTGCCGAGTTCGACTACGAGCACCCCGTGTTCGGACCGGGGGCAGCCACCGCCCAAGCCGCGCTCGGCGGCATCCAGGGCGATCGCGGTCTATGGTTCTGCGGGGCGTGGGCGCGCAATGGCTTTCACGAAGACGGATTGCAAGCCGGGCTTGCGGTCGCAAACTCGCTTGGCTGTACGGCACCTTGGCAGGTGCCGGAAGAGCAGGGGCGCGCGTCGGATATTCCTGACACCGGCGTGCCCGCGCGCGAGACCACCGTGGTCGCAGAGGGAGCCGGGGCATGACGGGCTTACACACACGCGACCCGTGGCTTGTTCCGACCTCGCCGCGCCTCTATTTCGGCAAGGTGATGCACCGTCGGCTGCGTCCTGCGAAGAATCGTTTTCTGTACCCCGTCTTCTTCCTGTCGGTACCGCTGACGCGCATGGAATCCCTCGAGAACCGCTGGTTTTCGGTGAATCGCCGAAATATCTTCAGTCTCCGCTACGTCGACTATGGCGCTGGTGACGGTTCGCATCCGCTGGCATGGATACACGAGGTCCTCGAGTCGCGCGGGCTCGGCTGTGCGGACGGCGAGATCTGGCTGCAGACCTTCCCGCGCGTTCTCGGCTACGTGTTCAATCCGGTCAGCTTCTTCTTCTGTCACGACCGGGCCGGCGCGCTGCGCGCCGTGCTGTGCGAAGTGAACAACACCTTCGGCGAGCGCCATCACTATCTGCTCGCGCATCCCGATGCCCGACCGATCGAGCCTGAAGACACGTTGACCTCCCGCAAGGTCTTTCATGTGTCGCCGTTCGCGAATGTCGAGGGCGCCTACCGATTCAGCTTCCGCAACCAGGGCGACCGTACGCTCGCGCGCATCGATTATTTCGACGCGACCGGGGATCTCCTGCACACCAGTATCTCCGGAGAAGCGGCCGGCTACAGCGCCGGTGCGCTCGTTCGCGCATTCGTGCGCTATCCATGGATGACGCTCGGTGTGATTGCGCGCATCCACTATCAGGCGCTGCGGCTGTGGCTGAAGCGTGTGCCGTTCATTCACAAGCCGGCGCCGCCGGCGGAGGCGTTGACCCGATGAGACTGACTCACCCGCGCGCATTGTTGCGGTCCGAGCGGACGCCCATTGCCGCGCGCATCGTGCTGGACGTCCTCCGGCGAATCGAGCACGGCCGCCTGCTCCTCACGCTCCCCGACGGCCGCTCGCTCGAATGCGGGCCCGACGCTCGCTCCGCAGTCCTGCACGTTCGCGACTGGCGGGTCTTCGGGGCGATCGCCGCGAAGGGCGACATTGGCTTCGGGGAGACATACATGGACGGGGCCTGGACCACCCCGGATCTGGTCGCCTTGCTGAGCCTTCTCGCGGCAAATCGTGATGCCATCGACCGCGCGGTGCGGGGCGGCGTCGTGACCGGGGCAATGCAGAGATTGAAACACGTGCTCAACGCCAACACCCGGCGTGGCAGCCGGCGCAACATCGCTGCCCACTACGACATCGGCAACGACTTCTACGCGCTCTGGCTGGATCCATCGATGACGTACTCGAGCGCGCTGTTCGAGGGCGATCAGGCACGCTCGCTCGAGGAGGCACAGGCGGCCAAGGTCCGCCGCGCGCTCGACCGCATCGCCCCACGGCCCGGGGATCACATCCTCGAGATCGGATGTGGCTGGGGGGCGCTCGCGGAAATTGCGGCGCGCGACTACGGGTGCCGGGTCACCGGAATCACGCTGTCCCGCGAGCAGTTACTCCACAGCCAGCTGCGGATCGCGCGGAACGGGCTGGCCGACCGGGTGAACTTCGAATTGCGGGACTATCGCGACGTGGCCGGTCGATACAACCACATCGTCTCGATAGAGATGGTCGAGGCGGTCGGCGAGCGCTACTGGCCGGCCTACTTCGCGACCATCGCGCGGGCGCTCGTCCCGGGCGGGAAAGCCTGCGTGCAGGCGATCACGATCGACGACCGGCGCTTCGAACGGTACCGGTCGGGAACCGATTTCATCCAGCAGTACATCTTTCCGGGCGGGATGCTCCCGTCACCGTCGCGGTTTCGGGCCGAAGCGGCCAGGCAGGGCCTCACCGTGACCGGCGATCACGCCTTTGGTCGCGACTACGCGGAGACCCTGCGCAGGTGGCGTGAGACGTTTCTGCGCCGCGCCGCCGACGCGCGGGCGCTCGGCTACGACGAACGACTCATCCGGATGTGGGATTTCTATCTGGCCTATTGCGAAGCGGGATTCGACACACTATGCACCGACGTCCATCAATTCGAGCTCGAGCACACCGCCTAACATGCGTCATCCTTCTGGCGGGAATTTCCTTGTCTGCGGTGGCATCCCAGCCGAGCACGCTGCGGCTTCCCCCGGACGCGGCCCGCACATTTCCGGCATTGAGCGAGGCGGGCACCGGGACGCTGCGGTGGTTCGGCTTCCACGTCTACGACGCCCGGCTGTGGCTGGGTAGCGACCGGCCCGCGGCGGACCAGCCGTACGTTCTCGCACTGCGCTATGCGCGCGACTTCGAAGGTCGAAAGATTGCGGAGGCGAGCATCGAGGAAATCGAGCGGCTCGGCTTCGGCTCCGCGCGGGACCGCGCCCGCTGGCTTGACGAGATGCAAGGACTCTTTCCGGACGTGCGCGAAGGACACGAGCTGGCCGGCCTGAATATTCCTGGCCGGGGTGCGCGCTTCTATCTGGATGGGCAGACGATCGGCGAGATGATGGATCCGGAATTCGCGCGCGCGTTCTTCGCGATCTGGCTGGACCCGCGCACGAACGCACCGTCGCTGCGTGTCGCGCTGCTCAATGAGACGGAGGCGGCGAAACGGTGATGCGGAAGAGCGCGCGAGAAGAACGCGCCCGACCGGTGAGACCGACAATCGCCAACCACCGTGATGCACACTCGCCATTCCGTCTCGCAGCTCGCGGCCTACGGCCTGCTCGGAATGCCGCTGGCCATGGCGGCGCTACCGCTGTACGTGCACCTGCCGAAGTTCTACGGAGACGACCTCGGCATGCCGCTCGCGCTGCTGGGAGCGATCCTGCTCGTGACGCGCCTCGGCGACGCGGTGATCGATCCGTTGCTCGGTTACCTATCCGATCGTGCAGGCAATCGCTCTTGGTTCGTGGTGGCAAGTCTGCCGCTGCTGGGTGCGGGCATGATCGCGCTCTTCCACCCTCCGCTCGAGAGCGCGCGCCAGTCGACCTGGCTGGCGGGTGCGCTGACCGTCACCTACCTCGGCTTCTCGATGGCCTCGATCTCCTACCAGGCCTGGGGCGCGCAGCTCTCGACCGATGTTCATGAGCGCACCCGCATCACGGCCGCGCGCGAGAGCTTCACGCTGATCGGCGTTCTGGTCGCTGCCGCGGCCCCACACGTTCTTGGCGGCGAGAACGGGCTGGGCC
>JBAVOG010000790.1:0-9640 GCA_049691875.1 Burkholderiales bacterium
GTGATGGGCGAAGCATTCGCCGCAAGCGCGCGTCACGTAGATGCCGGCGGCACGGAGCTGCGCTTGCACGGTCTGGCGAGCCCGCCGGCAGAAGCCAAGGCGTCGCGCGACGCACAGTATCTGTTCGTCAACGGCCGGTTCGTCCGCGACAAGCTGCTCACTCACGCGGTGCGCGAGGCCTATGCGGACGTCCTGCACGGCGATCGTCACCCGGCGTACGTGCTCTATCTGGACATCGACCCGAGCATGGTCGACGTGAACGTTCATCCCGCGAAAATAGAGGTTCGTTTCCGCGATCCGCGCGCCGTCCACCAGTTCGTCTATCACGCGGTCCAGAAGGCCCTTGCCGGAACGGCCGCCCAGGCAGCCGCCGCCTTCGCAGTGCCAGCGGAGCCGCAGCTCATGTCCGCTCCCACGACGGGAGGCTGGCAACGATCATTCGGCGTCGCGCAGCCGGTGGGCGCCTACACCGCGATGTTGAGCGAACTGGCCGCTCACGCGGCGCCCGCCCAGGTCGCAGCAGAGGCGTCCGAGCAGCCGCTCGGCTTTGCGCTCGGCCAGCTGCACGGGATCTACATTCTCGCGCAGAACCGATCCGGGCTCGTGCTCGTCGACATGCACGCGGCGCATGAGCGCATCCTGTACGAAGAGCTCAAGTCGGCGCTCGCGGACCACAAGGTGACAGCACAGCCGCTGCTGATTCCCGTCACCTTCAACGCCGAGGCCCTGGACGTGGCCACGCTGGACGAAAACCAGCGGGCGCTCGCACAGCTCGGGTTCGAGCTGGCCGCCCTCTCGCCCACGGCGATCATCGTGCGTGCGGTGCCTGCGCTCGTTGCGCAAGGCGACCTCCCGGCGCTCGTTCGCGCAGTGCTGCACGACATGCGCGAGTACGGCGCAAGTCAGGTGCTGACCACCCGCCAGGACGAGCTGCTCGGAACCCTGGCGTGCCATGGCGCGGTGCGCGCACGGCGACAGCTCAGCATCCCGGAGATGAACGCGCTGCTGCGCCAGATGGAGGAAACCGAGCGTGCGGGCCAATGCAATCACGGTCGCCCGACCTGGTACCAGATGAGCCTTGCCGATCTGGATCGGCTCTTTCTCCGCGGACGGTGACAGTCCCATGCGCCGGGATGTCGCGCGCGCGCCATCACCGCTAGCGATCGCGATCATGGGTCCCACCGCGAGCGGCAAGTCCCGCCTCGCCATGGCCCTCGCGGATCATCTACCGGTCGAGATCGTGAGTGTCGATTCCGCACAGGTTTACCGCGGAATGGATATCGGTACCGCGAAGCCGTCCGCCGCAGAGCAGCGTCGGATTCCGCATCACTTGATCGACCTGATCGATCCGACGGAATCGTACTCGGCCGCCCGGTTCCGCACGCTCGCACTGCGCGCGATCGAATCGATCCGCGAACGCGGTCGGATTCCCCTGCTGGTCGGCGGCACGATGCTCTACTTCAAGGCGCTGCGCGATGGGCTGGCGACCCTGCCTGCCGCCGATCCCGCGGTGCGCGCGGAGATCGACACTCAAGCAGCCACGCACGGCTGGCCCCATCTGCACGCAGAGCTGACGCAAATCGACCCTCGCACGGCGGCCAGGCTCGCACCGAACGACGCACAGCGCATCCAGCGCGCGCTCGAGGTGTTCCGGCTCACCGGCAAGTCCATGTCGGCACTTCTCGAAAAGCCCGCTGACGCCGGATCCAAGACCGGACTACTGTGGGTGTCGCTCGAGCCTGGCGACCGCGGTGTCCTGCACGCCCGGATCGCGCAGCGTTTCGAGGAAATGCTGGCGACCGGACTCGTGGAGGAGTTGGCCGCACTGCGCGCGCGGCATGCGCTCTCGGAGGAACTGCCTTCGATGCGCTGCGTCGGCTACCGTCAGGCGTGGGAGCACCTCGAGGGACGCTATGACCGTCGTGAATTGCGCGATCGGGGAGTTTTCGCAACCCGGCAGCTGGCGAAGCGGCAGCTCACGTGGCTGCGCAAATGGCCCGATGCCGCACGTATCGATTGTCTTGCGGACGACGTGACTGAAAGGCTTCTGGCGACCGTGCACGATCGCATGCCGCGCGGTTGACGCGTCCCTAACCGCCCGCCGCGGACCCTTCCCGGCGCGGATCCGCCGCGCCGAGCCAGCCCTCCGGCACCCGTTCGATGGCGTGGAGTCCGCTCGTCATGTCCATGACGCGCACGTCGTGACCGAGCAGTCCGAGTCCGCGGGCGAGGTCGGCGGCATCGGTGCCGCGCTCGAGCTCGGTCGGCCCGTTGCGGCTGCCGTAGTGGCCAATGCTGATCGCACGCTGAGCATCGTAACGCCAGTCGAGCATCGCAATCAGCGCCTGCGCAACGTAGTTGATGATGAGACTGCCTCCCGGCGAACCAATCACATAGGTGATTCGCCCGGCGCGATCGAAGACGAGTGTCGGCGCCATCGAGCTGCGTGGCCGCTTGCCGGGCTCCACTCGGTTCGCGACGAGCCGACCGACCGCTTCGGGAGCGAACGAGAAGTCCGTGAGCTGATTGTTGAGCAGGAAACCACGCACCATGACCCGGCTCCCGAACGCGTTCTCGATCGACGTCGTCATGGCGACCACGTTGCCTTCGGCGTCGACGATGGAAAAGTGGCTCGTCGACACGCGCTCCGGTGAGTCCGCGCGGTGGGGCCCCGCGGCGCCTGGCGGATCGCCGGGTGCCGCACGTCCCAGCGATCGGGAGAGATGTATGAGATCGGCGCGTTCGCGCAGGTACGTCGGATCGATCATCCCGCGCGCCGGCACGGCCACGAAATCCGGGTCTGCCACGTACAGGTTGCGATCGGCGTAGGCAAGTCGGCCTGCCTCGGAAAAAAGGTGCGCGGCCATCAACTGCTGCTGCGCGACCTGCGCCATCGGAAAATTCTCCAGGATGCCCAGTATCTGCAGCACTGCCAGGCCGCCCGAGCTCGGCGGCGGCATGCCGCAAACTCTGTAGCTCCGGTACCGCGCGCAAAGCGGCGTGCGCTCGACCGGCCGATACCCGGCCAGGTCTGCTCGCGAAAGGAGTCCCGGATTGGTCGGGTGAGCGTGCACCGCGGTGACGATGTCCTGCGCAATCTCGCCGGTGTAGAACGCCCGGGACCCATTTGCCGCGATAGTCCGCAGGGTTTCCGCGAACGCGGAATTGCGTATCACCTCGCCAGCGCGGCGCGGCGTTCCGTCCGCGCTGTAGAAGAGACGTCGGGCGTTCGGATCGGTCGGGAGATATCGCTCGTTCGCGAGGAGGGTCGCCAATCGCGGCGAGACGGGGAAGCCTTCTTCCGCGAGCCGGATTGCGGGCTCGAACAGCTCTCGCCATGCGCGCTTGCCGTGCCGTCGGTGCGCGAGCTCGAGCATCGCGAGCAACCCCGGAGTGCCTACCGAGCGGCCACCGACGACCGCATCGAAAAACGCCATTGGCTTGCCGGCGGCGTCAAGAAAGAGACCGGGGGTCGCGGCGGCAGGCGCCGTCTCGCGCCCGTCGTAGGCGCGCGTCCGCTGCTCGCGCGCGGACCAGTGCAGGAGAAATCCGCCGCCGCCGATCCCGGATGCCTCCGGCTCGACCAAGTTCAGGACCATCTGCACCGCGACGGCCGCGTCCACCGCCGATCCGCCGTGCGCGATGACCGCGCGACCCGCCTCAACTGCGAGCGGATTCGCCGCGGCAACCATGAAGTGCCTGCCGAACGCCGCCTCCTTCGGCACGTAACCCGAGGGGCCGGAGGACAACGGCTGGGCGAGCGCTGCGCCACACGCGCAAGCAATCAGTACGGCGAAAGTTCGCAGGACAACCATGAACTTCAAGATGATCACGTGCCGATTCAATTTGCAACTATGCAAATGAAAATCCCCGCCTCTGCGGGGATTCTCTTGTTTGGGAAGGTCCGAACCACCCCGCCGCCTCCGGCGGCACCCCTCTTTGAAAAGGAGGGGAAAATTCAACAACCGATCACCCGCGCGTCTGCTGCGGCATGAAAGGATGATGTGGTCTCACCGGGCGCTATCCCTCTGCGGGAAGGAGGGTAACGGGAGGGAACCGCGGGTTCCCTCCTGTTCGTGACCTTCCGCTTTTTCCCTTGAGGGAACCCGCCGGATCCCTCCTGTTCGTTACCTTCCGCCTTGTCTTTTGAGGGAACCGCGGATTCCCTCCCGTTCGTATCCTTCCAACAGCCCTATCGAAGGCTCGTGACTCAGACAATCAGAGGGACTATCAGCAACGCAACTATGTTGATGATCTTGATCAGCGGATTGACCGCCGGTCCCGCGGTGTCCTTGTAAGGATCGCCGACCGTATCGCCAGTGATAGCGGCCTTGTGCGCATCGGATCCCTTTCCGCCGAACTTGCCGTCCTCGATATATTTCTTGGCGTTGTCCCACGCACCGCCGCCCGTGCACATCGAGATTGCGACGAAGAGGCCGGTCACGATCGTTCCCATGAGCACGCCGCCGAGCGCCTGCGGACCGAGGATGAAGCCCACGAGGATCGGCACGAGCACCGGGAGGAGCGACGGCACGATCATCTCCTTGATCGCCGCGCGCGTCAGCATGTCCACCGCGACGCCGTACTCAGGCTTCGCCTTGCCTTCCATGATGCCCGGGATCTCCTTGAACTGCCGCCGCACCTCGACCACGACGGCACCTGCCGCGCGACCCACCGCCTCCATCGCCATCGCGCCGAAGAGGTAGGGCACCAGCCCGCCGATGAAGAGGCCGATGATGACGCGATAATCCGACAGGTCGAACGTCAGCGACTTGCCGGCATGCTCGAGCGCGTGGGTGTAGTCCGCGAAAAGCACCAGCGCGGCGAGTCCCGCGGAGCCGATTGCGTACCCTTTCGTGACCGCCTTGGTCGTATTGCCGACGGCGTCGAGCGGGTCGGTGATGGCGCGCACCTCGCTCGGCATTTCGGCCATCTCCGCGATGCCGCCCGCGTTGTCGGTGATCGGACCGTAGGCGTCGAGCGCCACGACGATCCCCGCCATCGAGAGCATCGATGTCGCGGCGATCGCGATGCCGTACAGACCGGCAAGCTGATACGCGATCAGGATGGCGGCGCAAACCGAGAGCACCGGCCAGGCCGTCGAGCGCATCGAGACACCGAGGCCCGCGATAATGTTGGTCGCGTGGCCAGTTTGCGAAGCCGCGGCCACGTGCTGCACAGGCTTGAATTCGGTTGCGGTGTAGTACTCCGTGATGACCACCAGCAACGCGGTGAGTGCGAGGCCGACCAGTGTCGCGCCGTAGAGGTGCCAGACGGTGATGAAATGACGGCCACCCGCGAAATCGAACGGCACGTTCTTCACCACGTCGCCCATGATCCAGAAGGTGATCGGAATGAATGCGATCGCGGCGAGCCCCCCTGCGACGGCGAGGCCGCGGTACAGGGCGTTCATGATCTTCTTGCCCGGGGTCGTCTTGACCACCATGGCGCCGATGATCGATGCGATGATCGAGAAGCCGCCAAGCGCGAGCGGATAGATCACCGCGGCATCGGTGGCCGTCTTGATCAGCAGCGAACCGAGGATCATGGTAGCGATGATCGTCACCGCGTAGGTCTCGAACAGGTCGGCCGCCATGCCGGCGCAGTCGCCCACGTTGTCGCCGACGTTGTCCGCGATCACTGCCGGGTTGCGCGGATCGTCCTCGGGAATGCCCGCCTCGACTTTGCCGACGAGGTCGGCGCCGACGTCGGCTCCCTTGGTGAAGATTCCCCCGCCGAGTCGCGCGAAGATCGAAATCAGCGAGCCGCCGAAGCCCAGGCCGATGAGCGGCTTCAGCACTTCGGTGAGCGGCGCCCCGGTCTTGCCGGTCGTCACCAGGATCGCGTAATAGCCGGCGACGCCGAGCAGTCCGAGCCCGACCACCAGCAGGCCGGTGATCGCGCCACCGCGAAAGGCGACCGTCAGCGCTTCATTGAGCCCCCTGCGCGCCGCCTCTGCGGTGCGCACGTTCGCCCGCACCGATATGTTCATTCCGATGAAGCCGGCCGCCCCCGAGAGGATCGCGCCGATGGCGAAGCCGAACGCGGTGGGCCACCCCAGGCCAGGGACGACGCCGATCACGATGAACAGGATCACGCCGACCGTGCCGATGGTCATGTATTGGCGGCTGAGATAGGCTTGGGCGCCCTGCTGGATCGCCGCGGCGATTTCCTGCATCCGCGCGTTTCCGGCCGGCTGAGCGAGAATCCAGTTCCGCGAAATCCAGCCGTACGCAATGGCAACGAGCGCGCAGGCGAGCGCGAACCACAGACCTGCTGTCATGGGAATTCCTCCTCTAATGCGTTCTTGTTGGACCGGCGTCCGCCGCGCCTAGGCTAACGCCTCAAGAGAGAGGCTCCCTGGCCGGACACCGGGTCACGTGAAGCGGCGAATTATACCGTGGCGCCCGAGGACCGCGCCATGCCCCTGTGGTTGCGCCTGGTTGCTCAGGCAAGTGCCGCTATGCAGCGCGCGCGAATCTCCTCCACCGTGCCTTCGCCCGAAATGCGCCGATGTGCTGGCGCAAGCGGATCCCCGGACGCGGCCCAATTCCGGTAGTACTCGATCAGCGGACTCGTCTGCCGATGATAGACCTCGAGCCGCTTGCGCACGGTGTCCTCGCGGTCGTCGTCGCGCTGGACGAGCGGCTCGCCCGTCACGTCGTCGCGGTCCGGGACCTTCGGCGGATTGAAGACGACGTGATAGGAGCGCCCGGAGGCAAGGTGCACCCGCCGACCCGCCATGCGACTGATGATCTGCGCGTCCGGCACCGCGATCTCGAGCACGAAGTCGATGCGCATGCCGACCTGCTTCATGGCCTCGGCCTGGGGAATCGTGCGCGGGAAGCCATCGAACAGGTAGCCGTTCTTGCAGTCGGCCTGGGTGAGCCTTTCCTTCACGAGCGCGATGATGATGTCGTCGGACACGAGTTGCCCCGCGTCCATGGCTTTTTTCGCGGACATCCCGACCGGCGTGCCGGCCTTCATTGCCGCACGCAGCATGTCTCCGGTGGAGATCTGCGGGACGCCGTAGCGTTCGGTGATGAAAGCCGCCTGCGTACCTTTGCCCGCCCCGGGCGGCCCCAGGAGTATCAGTCTCAAAAACTAGCTCCGCGAAGAAGAATCGGCGAGAGGAACCGGCAAGGCGCGTCTGCTGAAGGAATCGGCAGCGCCGCACCAACCCGTTGCCCGGGCAGATCCCGTCGCGTCGCCGAACTTACCCGCTTCGGATTAACGGGTCAAATCGCCGCATCAAAATGGCGGCGCACGCGCTCGAGATCCTCGGGCGTGTCCACCCCGGCCGGCGGGGCGGCGTCAGTCACCGTCACCGCAATTCGGTGACCATGCCAGAGCGCGCGCAGCTGCTCGAGCGCCTCGAAGCGCTCGATGGGCGCGAGTGCGAGCCGGGTGTATTCCCGCAGGAATGCCGCGCGGTAGGCGTATATCCCGATGTGTCGGAAGCACGGCAGGCCGTCCGGCAGGACCGCGGGCACCGACGACCCCGGCTGCGACGCCCATGCGTCGCGCGCAAATGGAATGGGCGCCCGGCTGAAATACAGCGCATAGCCGGCATGATCGGTGACGACCTTCACCACGTTGGGATTGAACGCCTCGCCCGGATCGGCTATCGGATGGCACGCCGTTGCGATCGAAGCGGCGGTCCGCCGCGCGAGCGTATGAGCGAGCTCGCCGATCAGCGCCGGCGGCATCAACGGCTCGTCGCCCTGCACGTTGACGACGATCTCGTCATCGGGGAATCCGAGGCGCTCGGCCACCTCGGCCAGGCGGTCGGTTCCCGAAGCATGGTCGGCGCGCGTCATGAGGGCATCGCATCCGTGCGCCGAAGCTGCCTGCAGGATGGCATCGTGATCGGTGGCAATCCAGACGCCCGCCGCCCCGCTCGCCCGCGCCTGCTCGACCACGCGCACCACCATCGGCGTGCCCGCAAGGTCCGCCAGCGGCTTCGCGGGCAGCCGGCTCGACGCGTAGCGCGCGGGAATGACGACCTGGAACCTGAGCAGTCCAGCCATGCGCGCCTACTCCACCTGCAGCTACTCGACCTCTTCCAGGGGATCGAGCTTGCGGGCGTCCTCCTCGAGCATCACCGGGATGCCGTCGCGGATCGGAAAGCCGAGACGATCCGCCTTGCAGATGAGCTCCCGCTCCGCCTTGCGATAGACGAGCGGCCCTTTGCAGATCGGGCAGACGAGAATGTCAAGCAGCCGGGAGTCCACGAATCCTGCGCTCCACTTGATCGGCGAGCCGTGCGTCCACTACAGCGTTCACGCGCAGCGCAAGCAGCCGGTCGTTTTCGAATGCACGGCATTTTACTGCATCCTTCTCCGTCATCAGGATGTAATCGCTTCCGGGAAAAGCGAGCTCTTCGGCCCGAAATGGATGATGGTCCGGAAAGGCGTGCGACTGTGTTGCAAGGCCCATGCTTTCGAGCTGCGCGAAGAAGCGGCGGGGATTGCCGATTCCGGCCACTGCATGGAGGCGCTTGCCCTCCAGTTCGGCGAGCGGCACCTCCGCTTCGGGCGATGCCACGCGCCTGAATCCGGCCGCGACGAGCCGCATGGCAAACTCCCCGGGCGCCGCGGCCGCACCATTCACGGCCCATGCGTCGACGGGCCGGCCAACCGGTTCGCGCAGCGGCCCGGCCGGCAGGAGCAGCCCGTTTCCGGCGCCACGCTCGTCGCGCACCGCGATCTCGAAATCCCGCGCCAGTGCGTAATGCTGCAGCCCATCGTCGCAGATGATCACATCGCACTCGGGATGTGCGGCAAGCAGAGCCGCGGCGGCCGCCGCGCGATCCCGCCCGACCCACACCGGACAGCCGCTGCGCTCGGCGTGCAAAAGCGGCTCGTCGCCGAATTCGTGCGGGTCGCCGCAGACCGGCACTGCACGCACGTGCGTCGCGCCTGCGCCATGGCCCCGGGACACGATCCCCGGCCGCCACCCGCGCTTGACGAGCGCCGCAGCAAGCCACAGCACGAGCGGCGTCTTGCCAGTGCCGCCCACGACCAGATTCCCGACGACGACCACCGGAACGCGGATGCGGACTTGCCGCAGGATCCCGGCCTCGTAGGCGGCGCGACGCAGCCGGACGAACGCGTCGAACGCCATCGCGGCCGGCGCAAGCAGCGCCGAGAGCAGGGAGAACCGATACCAGTGCCGCTCCGGAAACGCCACGCCGGCTCCATTCGCAAGCGCCGGCCCGGGCGGCCGCCGGCGGAACTGGAGAGAAAGTCGTCGGCCGCGACGACAACTTCCTTGTGACCGCCCGCTAGCGCGCAGCGGCGTCGACGGCGAACGACACCTGAGCGTAACCGGCGACGCGCGCCGCTTCCATCACCTTGATCACGGACTGATGGGAGGCGTTGGCGTCGGCATTGATGACGACCACCGGGTCCTTCAGCCCCGCACCGGCGGCGCGCATGGCCTGCGCGAAAGAATTGACGTCGCCGAATGTGACCGACTTACGGTCGATGGTGTATTGCCCCGAAGCGTTCACCGTCACGTTGATCTCGTTTGCCCGCTCGGCCTGCTTCTCGGCCTGTGCGCTCGGCAGATTGATCTGCAGCTCGGCGTACTTGCTGTACGTCGTGCTGATCATGAGGAAGATCAGGATCACCAGCAG
>JBAVOG010000791.1:0-1574 GCA_049691875.1 Burkholderiales bacterium
CTGATCCTCTACATCCTGATCGGCACGGTGGCCCTCCGGCGCGGGCCGACCAAGCCCATACGCGTGGCGGCCTGGATCGTCGCGCAGCTCGTGTTCTTCTACATCGTCGCGGTCGCCCTGACGCGTAACGCAAATCCACTTGCGGGCTGGTAACAGGCAGTTTGCCTCTGAAATCGAGGGCGGAATCGGCCGGTGCTTGACCTGCCGCCGCATTCCGGCCGATATTGCATCCTCGCGCGCCCGCGCGCATGTTCCCGCAGCACCGGTACAGACCACAAGCGACGACAATGGCGACCGCCCCGATCAAGCCGCAAGCGTTCCTGGCGAACGTTCCGCTCTTCAAGGAGCTCGCCGCCGAGGAGCTCGAGCGCATCGCCAAGCTCACCCGGCAGGTGCGCGCGGAACGCGGCGAGATCCTCTTCCATCGCGGCGATCCGGCAACCGGATTTCACCTGGTCGTCTACGGGCAGGTGAAGCTCGCCTTCATCTCGTCGAAAGGCGACGAGAAGGTCGTCGAGATCATCGGCCCGGGTGGGAGCTTCGGCGAGGCAGTGATGTTCATGGAGCGCCCGCACGTGGTCACGGCGCAGTCGCTTGCCGATACGCTTCTGCTCTACGTCCAGAAGGAAGCGGTGTTCGACGAGCTGGACCGGGACCCGCGCTTCGCGCGCCGCATCATCGCCGGCCTGTCGCGGCGCCTGCACCATCTGATGGGCGACCTGGAGGCCTACTCGATGCGGTCGGGCACTCAGCGGGTAATCGGTTTCCTCTTGGGCGACTGCCGGCGCGAGAAGGAGGAGCAGGATGCGATCGGGGTCACGTTGCCCACTACCAAGGGCATCGTGGCGTCGCGCCTCAACCTCACGCAGGAGCACTTCTCGCGCATCCTGCACGAGCTCGCGGCCGAGGGATTGATCGAAGTTCAGGGGCGCAGCGTCGCGATTCCGAGCGTCGCGCGCCTCCAGCAATACGCCCTGTAAGGGCGTAAGAGCGGAAGGTTACGAACCGGAGGGAACCGGCTGGTTCCCTCCCGTTACCCCCCTTCCCGCTAAGAGCAGGCCAGAGTAAGGTTTAGATCTCTTCCCCTCCTTTCCAAGGAGGGGTGCCCGCGAAGCGGGCGGGGTGGTTGAAGCGTTCCCTCACTTTTCCCAGATCAGGATCTCGCAGCGCCCGTCGTCGAACCACTTCGCCTCGTACGCATAGCCGTTGCGCTCCAGCACCCGGTAGAGCGGATGCGGCTCCCGATTCAGGATGAGGTTGATCCGGTCGCCCTTCTGCAAATCGGATAGCGCCTCCATGACCCGCTCGAACGGCTCCGGCGGCTCGAGTTCGCGTGCGTCGATAACGATCATGGGCGGGTCCCTATCGTTGTTGGGCCCGGCAATGCAACCACGCCAGGGTGCCGAGCGCGAGGTTCGAGATCACGTTATGCGCAACCGCCGTCGCGAGCGGCGCGCCCGCGCTCACGATGACCGTCCCGAGAACGAACTGACCGGCAACCAGCGCGAGCAGCAGGATCGCCGCCGCACGCGGACCCTGTTCGCGCCGGATCGCCGCGAGCGCAACTGGAACGG
>JBAVOG010000792.1:0-19774 GCA_049691875.1 Burkholderiales bacterium
GTCGCGCCCTGCACGTTGTCGTGGCCGCGGTAGATGTTCGCGCCGCCGCCGGTGCGCCCGGCGTTGCCGAGCGCGAGCTGCAGGCACGCACTGGCGCGCACCACGGCGTTGCCGTTGGTGTGCTGGGTCTGCCCCATCGCCCAGATGATGAATCCCGGACGGTTGTCGGCGAGCATTTTCGCGACCTCGTACATCTCCTTCTCGGGAACGCCAGTGACCTCCTCGACCGCCGCCGGCGTGTACTTGGCCATGACCTCTTCCTTGACCTTGTCCATGCCGTAGACGCGCTTGGCGATGAAGTCCTTGTCCTCCCAGCCGTTCTTGAAGATGTGATACATCAGCCCGTTGAGCATCGCGACGTCGGTGCCGGAGCGGAACCGCACGTACTTGTCGGCCTTCGCGGCGGTGCGCGTGTAGCGCGGATCGGCGACGATGACCTTCGCTCCGTTCTCCTTCGCGTGCAGCGTGTGCAGCATCGAGACCGGGTGCGCCTCGGCGGCGTTCGAGCCGAGGAAGAAGAGGCACTTCGAGTTCTGCTCGTCGTTGTACGAATTGGTCATCGCCCCGTAGCCCCAGGTATTGGCGATGCCCGCTACGGTCGTCGAGTGGCAGATCCGGGCCTGGTGGTCGACGTTGTTCGAGCCCCAGAGCGAGATCCACTTGCGCAGCAGGTACGACTGCTCGTCGTTGTGCTTGGACGAGCCGAGAATGAAGAGTGCGTCCGGGCCGCTCTCTTCCTTGATCTTCTTCAGCTTGTCGGTGATCTCGGAGTAGGCCTGGTCCCAGGAGACCTTTTTCCACTTGCCGCCCTCGAGCTTCATCGGGTAGCGCAGGCGATGCGAGTGCTCGGTCATCCCGTGCTCGCGCACCGACGCGCCCTTGGTGCAATGCCCGCCGAGGTTGAGCGGCGAATCGAATACCGGCTCCTGGCGCACCCAGACCCCGTTCTGGACCACAGCGTCGATTGCGCAGCCCACCGAGCAGTGCGTACAGACCGTGCGACGCACCTCGGTCTTTCCACCGCCGGCAGCGCTGTCCGCGGCTTCGGCCTTGCGCATCATGTTGAACGGCAGCTGGCTGGCGACTGCGCCCGCGCCGACGGTCACACCCGAGCGCTTGAGAAACGCGCGCCGGTCGATCGTGCGGCCGAGCATTCCGTTGAGACCTCGCGCGAGCCGCGATTGCGGCGCTGCGGTACTGGTGGCTTTTCTGGTTAACAGCATGGCGGTCTCCTCGGTCAGACCAGCGTGGTGCGGTAGTAATTGCGGATGTGTTCGGTGACCTTGTACCCGGAGGATTTCGCCTCGGCGGTCTTGGACAACTCCGCGGTCACCGGGGCAACGGTCCTGGCCGCGACTGCCGCCACGGTTGCCGCACTTCCGGCACCGACCGCGACGAGAAAATTACGGCGGCTGCGCTTGGTCTTGTCCATCGGGCTCTTATCCATCGACTTGCCTCCTATCGGAAATCCAATGCATATGCCATTCAAATCATATTGAAAGACTCGGACTCGACGTCCAGGAACGCGCGCGTCAGGTGCGCGACGTCCTTGTAGAAATGAGCTCCTCCATTTGCGAGCACCGCCTCCGCAAGCGGCACGTAAGCGGATCGAATATAACGCAAAAAAAATTCTTTCTGAAGAGTAATTTGCGCGTCGTATGTGCGCTGCACAATCAAGTGCCGCATGACCTCGAGCAGCGCGGCGAAATGGTCCTCGGGTTCACTCGTCGCATGCGTTCGCGCCAGTCCCAGCGTCCGCAGCTCATCCCGCAGCGCAACAAGAACCCGCTCACGGCCGGTCTCGGTCAGGTAGTAGCTGCAATACAGCGTGATTTCGGCACTTCCGGTGCCGATGAATAGGCTGTCGTATTCATGAGTCACGTTTTCGACGGTCGCCTCGGCGCATGCCCGCGCGAGTGCACGCCAGGTTTGAGCGAGCCGCGTATCGCCCACGTCATCCGTGGCATCCGCCGCTCTGCCGCTCCGCGAAAAAGTCTCGAGCAACTGCTGATCGGGGGCTGCATACCACAGGCGCGCCAGCAGTCCGTAAACATTGGCGCGCGCCTGTTCCTCCTCCGCGGGCGTCAATTGCTCATCGTTGTCGCGTGCGAATTGCATGGCGCCGCTCATGGCTTCTGATCGAAAACCCTGGCTTCGTTCTGGTTGTCCATCATGGCCACGATCCGGCAATCGGCGCACATCATCATGCGCTGCAGCACGGCATCGCCCTGCCACATCGAGTGACCGGCCAGCTTCGCGGTCATGCTCTCGATGAGCTGCTTGGTGCCGAACGGCTTGCCGCACTTCACGCAGTTGAATGGCTCCGCCTCGTTGAGAACGACCTCCTGGCGGGCCTTTTCCGTAAGGTTGAGTCTCGGCACGAGCGTCACGGCCGATTCCGGGCAGGTGTTGACGCACAGGCCACACTGGACACAGTTGCGCTCGACGAACTTGAGCATGGGCGCGTCGCGACCATCGAGCAGCGCGGATTCGGGACAGGCGCCCACACACGCCATGCAAAGCGTGCAGGTCTTCTTGTTGATCGCGACGCCTCCGAACAGCGCCCCGGCCGCGAGCGGAATCGCATCCTGCGGCGTCGGCGCGCCCTTTGCGAGATGCTCCAGCGCAAAGTCGAGCGCGGCCCGCTTCTCGGTGCTCAGATTGAACGTGGCCGGTTTCGCCACCGTGCGGGCCGGCGCGAGCTTCCAGAGCGCAGCCTCGAGTTCCGCCGGGGTCCCGGTACGCACCAGCTCGAAATGCCGCCCCGAGTAGCCCAGTGAGTTCAGGATCGTTTGCGCAATGCGCATTTCGCCAGTGAGCGCGGCGATGTAGCCCTCCGGCTCACGCCCTGCGGTGACGACGACCACCTGGCTCGCGCCATACGCGATCGCGCCGAGCATGACGTCGATACCCACCGACGCGATGTGGAACACATCCACCGGCACCATGCGCGCCGGCAGCCCCTTTCCGCCCCGTATGGCATGCCGCCCGACGCCGTGCACGAGGGCGCGGCCGTCCTCCGTATTGTGAAATACGATGCACGCGTCCTTGCCGCCCGCGTCACGGTAGGCGGTGAGCATCGTCTTCAGCCGCTGACCCGTGTACGCAACGCCCGGATAGACGTGGCTCATCGCGCCGGACGGACACACCGTCGAACAGCCACCGCATCCCGCGCACAGATGCGGCTCCACTTTCACGCGGTCACCGTCCGAGCGGATCGCGCCCGTCGAACAGACGTCGATGCAGCGCGTGCAGCCGGTCTTGCTCGACCGCCCGTGGGCGCAGATTCGCTCGTTGTAAGCGAAGAATTTCGGCTTTTCGAACTCGCCGACCAGCTGCGCCAGCTGCGCGACGGCAAGCGACTGGTCGAGCGGGTCGCTGCCGGGCGCCAGATACCCCTGCGGAAGATCCGGGGTCCTCAGCAGCGGCTCGGCGGACAGGTCCAGTATGAGATCGAAATTTTCCTTGCGCGCCCGATCTGCGCGGGAGAAATCAACAGCGCCAATCGCGCCACACGCCTTCACACACTGTCGATGCGCCTTGCACCGGTCGAGGTCGATCTGGTAGGTGAAGTCGATCGCGTTCTCGGGGCAGGCCGCCACGCATGCATTGCAGCGCGTGCAGACCGCGAGATCGATTGGATTCTCCTGCTCCCACTCGACTTCGAACGCACCCAGAAACCCGGACACCTTCACTTTGCGGCCCGACCAGACCGGATAGCGGCGCTCCGCCGGTAACTCCCCGCCTTCGCCGCGCGTGACGAGCACACTCGGCTCGAGCTGACCGGCCAGGCGCCCGGCCCAGTCCAGCGCGGCACCGGAAGGACCGATCACCAGCACCTGCCCGCCGGAGTTGTAGTCGACGCGCGGAACGGGGTCGGGTTCCGGCAGCGCCGCGGCGGCGATGAGCGCGGCGATCTTCGGCGTCGCCTGCTTCCCTTCCGCGGACCAGCCCGCAGCCTCGCGAATGTTGAAGAAGCGCAGCTCGCTTTTCGAATCCGCCAGGGTCGCGAGCTCGGTGAAAAGCGGCGCCTCCTGCGTGCAGGCAACCAGCACATCGGGATCGCGCAGGATCGCCTGAAAAGCACCTGACTCCTTGCGGCACAGCTCGGTGTGGACCGTAATCGGTTCTCCCGCCTTCAGGGCGGCCGCCAGCCCCTTCGCATCGAGCGGTATCGTGCGATTGCAATTGCAGAGCTTGAGGGTCTTGCCTTTCAGAGCCATCAACTATCCGTTCCGATCCTGCGGTTTGCCTGAAGGTCGCGATTGTGCTTCCGCGGCGGATTGATCGGGGACTTGGGCGACGCGAGGCGCCTCGGAAACGTCTTCGGGTTGTGGGGGTGCGCGCTCTGCAGCAGCCTGTTCCGCAATCTGCCGTTCCTCCGCCTCGATCCGATCTGCCTCGTCTTGCCCGAGCAAAGTGCGCCGGGCATGCGCGAGCTTGCCGACCATTCCTGCCGGGAGGGCCTCGAGGAGCGTGTAGTCCCCCGCGTAATCGTCGAGCATGTCCTGGACGTTGAAATGGGGGTCGGCGTAGAGCTTCTTCAAAGCCATGCGGCGCAACGCCTCGGGCACGCGCGGATCCATGAACGGACGGAAGTCCGACTCCGGCGTGAGCTGATCGATCGGCGGGAGGTCCGGAAGCGGCTCATCCGCGGTTTGCGCATTCGACGGTTTCGACGCGTCGGCGGAGGAATTCGGCACGGACACCGGCGCCTGCTCGACGTCCTCGCGCTCGCGCTTGAGGCGCGACCAGCGCGAGAGAAAGGGCTCGGGATCCTTTGTCATCACTCCATCAACCCTTGGCGCGGTCCTTGGGATGCATGAACGACCGGGGCCGGATACGCTTCTTGGGCTCGGGTCGATAATTTTCACGCACGTAGTCACCGAGCCACCGCACGAGCTCGGGCGGCATCATCACCGGATCGACCTGGTCGCCGGCGTCCATCCAGGTGCTCGCCTCGTTGTAGCTTGCGCTCACGGTATGCGGTATTGCCCGATCGTCCTCCATCTGCCACATGACGAAGAACCGCGGTTCTCCCGTGGAGACGTTCAGAAAATACCCTTCGGCCTCGTCCTGACGCAGCGTCACGTCGAATCCGGGGTGCAACCATCGTGCGCGCCCACTGTCCTCTGCAACGAGGCACGGTCCGTCGATTCCGGCATCCGGAATCACCGCGATGGCGTGCCACTCCTCGGACTGCCACGGGTTGTCCAGCGCGCGACGCTCCATCACGACTGCGACCCGAACGTTTGGACCCTGCATCAGCCTTTTCCCAGAATTGAAATAGGAAATTCACATCAATTAAATAGGAATTCGAGATCGATTGCCAGATAGTATGATTGTGCTCGAAGATCGAGCTCGCACACCGACCGATGACAGACCGAATCGTTCCCCTGGTGGACGCACGCCGTAAAAAGCCCTTGCCTATGTCAGGGTCACTGAGCAGCGGTGAATCGGGGTTCGGTGCTGACACGCTCGGCCGGCCGCTGCGCGATTTGCGCATATCGGTCACCGACCGCTGCAACTTCCGTTGCACGTACTGCATGCCGCGGGAGGTCTTCGGTCCAGACTACCAGTTCCTGCCGCGCAGCGCCGTGCTCTCCTTCGAGGAGATTGCCCGGCTCGTGCGCATTTTCCAGTCGCACGGAGTGGCGAAGATTCGCCTTACCGGCGGCGAGCCGCTGCTGCGCAAGAATCTCGAGCGGCTGATCGAGATGATTGCGGACATCGGCGAGCTCGAGCTCACGTTGACGACCAACGGGTCACTCCTTGCGCGCAAGGTGCGCGCGCTCAGAAGCGCCGGCCTGCAGCGCATCACCGTCAGCCTGGACTCGCTCGACGAAGGCGTGTTTCGCGCAATGAACGATGCGGACTATCCGGTGTCGAGCGTGCTCGCCGGCATCGATGCCGCGGCGGAGGCAGGATTCTCCCCGGTCAAGATCAACATGGTGGTGAAGCGCGGCGTCAACGACCACACCGTGGTCGACATGGCCCGGCACTTCAAGGGCAGCGGCCACATCGTCCGCTACATCGAGTTCATGGATGTCGGGGCCACGAACGGCTGGCGAATGGACGACGTGGTCCCTTCGACCGAGATCGTGCGGTGCATCGGCGCGGAAATGCCGCTCGAGCCGATCGACCCCAACTACTTTGGCGAGGTCGCGGAACGCTGGCGCTATCGCGACGGATCGGGCGAGATCGGCGTGATTTCCTCCGTCACACAAGCCTTCTGCCGCACCTGCACGCGCGCGCGTCTCTCGACCGAAGGCATGCTCTACACATGCCTCTTCGCCAACGCAGGCTATGATCTACGCAGCCTTCTGCGCGCTGACACCGCCGATGCGGCCATCGCCGCTGCGATCGGACGGATCTGGCAAGTTCGCGCGGACCGCTATTCCGAGATTCGCACCGAATCGACCGCAGGGCTGCGGAAAATCGAAATGTCCTACATCGGCGGGTGAGCAGGAAATTGAACGCGCCCTACCGACCCGAGCTGACCGATGCCGGCCGGCCGGCGACCTATACCGTCGATGCACTCAACGAGCGCGGCGAAGTGCTGCCCACGCCCATCGCCGGAGAGCATCCGCTGACGCTGTACGTGGACAAGCGCGAGGTCGTCACGCTGATGACGCTCGGCCAGGCGCCGGAGCATCTGGCGATCGGCTATCTGCGCAACCAGCGCCTGGTAGGCTCCATCGCGGAGATTGCCGCAGTCCAGGTGGACTGGGAGACCGACTCCGTCGTCGTGACGACGCGCAAGGGCGTGAAGGGCCTGCGCCAGAAGATGATGAAGCGCACGGTGACGACAGGATGCGGGCAGGGAACCGTGTACGGCGATCTCATGGAGGAGATCGAGTCGATCAAGCTCCGTGACGACGTCCGGCTCACCGAGGAGGCGCTCTACAGCCTGCTCGACGCGGTCCGCCGTCACGAGACCGTGTACAAGACCGCCGGCGCGGTGCACGGATGCGCACTCGCCAGCAACGCCGGCGACCGGAGCGAGATTCTCTCCTTCGTGGAAGATGTGGGACGCCACAACGCGGTCGATGCGATTGCCGGTCAGATGTGGCTCGACGGCATCGACGGTTCCGACAAGATCTTCTACACGACCGGCCGGCTCACTTCCGAGATGGTGATCAAGGCCGCGCAGATGGCGATCCCGTTCCTCGTCTCGCGTTCGGGATTGACCAAGATGGGCTACGACATCGCCACGAAGATCGGCATCACGATGATCGGCCGCGCGGTCAACAAGCACTACCTTCTCTTCTCGGGCAACCAGCGGTTCGTGAAGACCGTGATGCCCACCGCCCTCGCATAGGCTTGATCGAAAATACGGCCATGCTTCCGCAAGCAAGAGCGGTCGTACGAACAAGGGGCGAGCCCCTTGCATATCCCCTCCTTTTCAACGGTGGTCACGTTTTCCATTGGATTTCGAAGAGGAGCGAATGACGAGTCGGGAGAGGGTCACCGGCCTGATCCTCGCCGGCGGTCAGGGGCGGCGCATGGGCGGTGTCGACAAGGGCCTGCAGCCCCTCCGCGGCAAGCCGATGGTCGCATGGGTGATCGAGCGCCTCGCGCCGCAAGTCGACGAGGTGATCGTCAACGCGAATCAGAACGCCACCGAGTACGCCCGCTTCGGACACCGGGTCGCGCCGGATCGAATCGGCGGATTCGCCGGCCCGCTCGCGGGGCTACAGGCGGGCCTGAAGGCGGCCGCACATCCGCTGGTCGTCACGGTGCCGTGCGATTCGCCGTTCCTGCCGCACGATCTCGTCGCGCGGCTGCGCGAAGCGATGCAGCGCTCCGGAGCGGAGTTCGCCGTCGCGAAGACTGGCGACCAGCCGCATCCGGTCTTTTCGCTGGCGCGCACGGCCGTGCTCGCCAACCTCACCGGGTTCCTCGAGCGCGGAGGCCGCAAGATCGACGCGTGGTACGCAGCGCTCAAAGTCGTCGAAGTGCCGTTCGACGACGAGGCCGAGGCATTCTCCAACATCAACACCCGCGAGGAGCTCAAGGGTTTCGAGTCCTCCCCATGAGACCGCTCGCGACATTCGTCAGCTGCCTGGACGACTACGATCCGAATGCGCTCGCCGTGGACAAGGCCCGCGAGATCGTCCGATCGTACGTGACACCGATTGCCGTGAACGAGCGGGTATCGGTCCGGGCGAGCCTCGGACGCGTGCTCGGCGCGGACATCATCTCGACGATCAACGTCCCCGCGCACGACAACTCGGCCATGGACGGCTGGGCAGTTCGCGGTGCGGAACTCGACGCCTCGGGCGCGACGCGCCTGCGCGAGATCGGCTCGAGCTTCGCGGGGCGTGCATTTTCCGGCGAAGTCAAGAAAGGCGAGTGCGTGCGCGTGATGACCGGTGCCGTGATGCCGGCGGGCACCGACACCGTCGTGATCCAGGAAGTGGTGCGCCTCGACGGCGAAGCGATAGTCGTCCCGGCGGGCCAGGCGCGAGGACAGAACACCCGTTCCGTGGGCGAAGATATCGCCATCGGAAAACCGGTGCTGCGCGCAGGGCAGTGCCTGCGCCCCGCCGAGCTGGGCCTCATCGCGTCGCTCGGCATCGCGGAGATCGCAGTGCGGCGTCGGCCGCGCGTGGCTTTCTTTTCGACGGGGGACGAGCTGGCATCGGTTGGTCGTGCGCTGCGCGAAGGCGAGGTTTACGACTCGAACCGCTACACGATTCACGGCATGCTGGCGCGGCTCGGCTGCGACATCATCGACATGGGTGTGGTCCGAGACGACCGCGAGAGCCTGGCGAGCGCGTTGCGCGAAGCCTCGGCCACTGGAGATGCGGTGGTCACCTCCGGGGGCGTCTCCGTCGGCGAGGCGGATTTCACCCGCGAAGTCCTGGGCGAGCTCGGCGAGGTGCTCTTCTGGAAGATCGCCATGCGGCCCGGTCGACCGATGGCGTTCGGCCGGATCGGATCCGCATATTTCTTCGGACTGCCCGGCAACCCGGTCGCAGTCATGGTGACCTTCTACCAGTTCGTGCGCGATGCGCTGCTTGCCCTCTCCGGTCGCACCGACGCATTCGAGCTGCCGCTCGTCCAGGTGCGAAGCGTAAATGCATTGCGCAAGAAACCGGGGCGCACCGAATACCAGCGCGGAATTCTCTCGAAGAACGAGCGCGGCGAATGGTCCGTGCGGGTCACCGGACAGCAGGGCTCGGGCGTGCTGCGCTCGATGTCCGAAGCCAACTGCTTCATCGTGCTCGAGCACGATCGCGGCAACGTTCAGGCCGGCGACTTCGTGAGCGTTCAGGTGATGGACGGGGTGGTGTGAGCAAGGTATGCGGTGTGGGGTGAAATTTCCCCTCCTTCTCAAGGAGGGGTGACCGCGCAGCGGGCGGGGTGGTTCATTGCGCGCTGAACACCACCCCTTCTGCACTGGCTCTGGAACACCACCCCGGCTGCTCCGCAGCCACCCCTCCTCGGAGAGGAGGGGAAAGAACATCACCCGCACCGCTCAGCCCGAGGCGCCGGGCTCGGCGTCGTCGCGCACAGCGTCATCGCGCGCAGAGTCGATCAGCTTCTTGGCCTGTCGCTCGGGCAGCGCCTCGACGTCCTTCAACTTGCGCTCCATCTGGCGCGTGCGCGTCTCGGCGGACACGATCGAGTTCGTCACGGCCTGAAGCTGCTGGCGCGTCCTGGCGAGGACCTCGCCAAACTTTCCGAACTCGCCCTTTACGGCGCCGAGCAGCGACCACACCTCGCTCGAGCGCTTCTCGATCGCGAGGGTGCGGAATCCCATCTGCAGACTGTTCAGCATCGCGAGTAATGTGGTCGGTCCCGCAATGCTTACCCGGCAGTCGCGTTGCAGCGACTCCACCAGCCCGGGGCGTCGCAGCACTTCGGCGTAGAGCCCTTCGGTCGGCAGGTACAGGAGACCGAAGTCGGTGGTGTGGGGCGGCGCAATGTACTTGTCGCGTATGGTCCGCGCCTCGTCCCGCAAGCGGACCTCCAGCGCCTTGGCGGCGCTCTCGATCTCACCGTGATCACCACGTTCCTGCGCTTCCTGCAGGCGCTGATAGTCCTCGAGCGGGAATTTTGCGTCGATCGGCAGCAAGACCGGGGAGCCATCGTCATCCCGCCCCGGAAGACGTATGGCGAACTCGACCCGTTCGCGGCTGCCCGGAATGGTGGCGACGTTCTGCTCGTACTGGTCCGGCGTCAGCACCTGCTCGAGCAGGTTGCCGAGCTGCACCTCGCCCCAGGTGCCGCGCGTCTTGACGTTCGTGAGCACCCTTTTCAGGTCGCCCACTCCCACGGCCAGCGTCTGCATTTCGCCGAGCCCCTTGTGCACCTGCTCGAGCCGGTCGCTCACCAGCTTGAACGACTCGCCTAGCCGCTGCTCGAGCGTGGCGTGCAGCTTCTCGTCGACGGTCTGGCGCATCTGCTCCAGCTTCTGCGCGTTGTCCTGCTGGATCTTCTCCAGGCGGCCGTCGATCGTCTCGCGCAGCTCCTTCAGCCGCGCCTCGCTCGTCTGGCTCACGCTGGCAAGCTGCTGGTTGAGGGCTTCGCCGAATCGGCGCAACGTGTTCGCAGACTCCTCGCGGCCCTGCCGGGCGTCCTCCTGGGCGATGCGCAGCTTGTCGTCCACCGTCGTGCGCACGCTCTCGAGCTTCGTTTCGTTCGCCTTGGTGAGCGAGGCCAGGCTCTGTCCGAAGCCGTCGATCTGGCCGGTCTGGACCGTGGCGATCTGCGTCAGCTGGTCGCGCACCGAGTGACCGAAACGCTCCATGGCCTCCCCGAGCTCGGCGCGCGCCGCACGGGCCGCCTCGGCGGTCTCCTGCCTCGCGCGACCTAGCTCGTCACGGACATCGCGCTCCTGCCGATCGCCCAGTTGTACGATGGCGTCCAAGCGTGCGCGCTGCTCCGCGCCGCTTCTCAGCTGACGGCTGATGATGAAGATCTGGAGGATCAGCACCACCAGCATGGCAGCACCGAGTCCAGCGCCGATCAGAAGAGTCTCGTTCATGGACGGCCAGTATAGCCAGGGACTGGCTCACTCAGTGAGTCAGTGTGCCCGTCATGGTTTGGATGGCCGGGGCTAGAATCCCGTTCCAGGAGGAGGAGCTCGATGCTGAATCTCTGGGCACCGTACCCGATGCCCGATATACGGATCGAAACACATTTCGGCTGGAAAGTACGCTGCTTCGCGAATCGACCGGCAAACGTGAACGCCATGTTTGCCGCTTCGGTCGCCAGTTTCCCGCAGCACGAGGCGGTGGTCACGCAGTCGAGCCGCGTGCACTATGTGGATCTCGATCGCATGGCCGGACGCGTTGCGGCGAACCTCGCACGGCGCGGCGTGCGGCGGGGCGACCGCATCGCTATTGTGTGCCGGAACGACCTCGCATTCGTGCTCGCCGTGCTCGCGGCGCTGCGTCTTGGCGCAATTGCGGTGCCCGTCAATACCCGCGAACAGCGGGACGAGATCACGTACATCCTCCAGCAGTGCGGCGCGAAGGCCGTCGTGTTCGAGGCGACACTTGCCGGGCGATTGCCCACGCCGGCCGAGGCCCCCGCCCTGTCGCTGCGTATCGCCGTCGGCGACGAGGTTCCGGGCGCAGAGCCGTTCGAATCCCTGCTCGACGCTGCCGCACCGGACGTCCCCGTCGTCGCCAGCGACGAGGAAGACAACGCGGTCATTCTCTACACCTCCGGGACCACCGGTCACCCGAAGGGCGCGATGCTAACGCACCTCAACATCGTGCATTCGGTCCTGCATTATCGCACCTGCATGCGCCTCAACGACCGCGATCGGTCGCTGCTCGCCGTTCCGGCAAGCCACGTCACCGGCCTCGTGGCAATACTCTTCACGATGCTCGGCGTGGGCGGTTGCGTCATCATGATGCACGAGTTCAAGGCCAACGCCTTCCTCGCGCTGGCCGGACACGAGCGCATGTCGCATACCCTGGTCGTGCCGGCGATCTACGCGCTCCTGCTCCGGGATCCGGATTTCGACGATTACGATCTCTCCGCTTGGCGAGTCGGCGGTTTTGGTGGTGCGCCGATGCCAGAAGGCACCTTGCGCGCGCTCGCGGAAAACTTGCCGAAGCTCGCGCTCGTCAATGCGTACGGGGCAACCGAGACCACGTCTCCGACGACCATGATGCCAGCCGACCTCCAGGCCACGCATCTGGACAGCGTCGGCGTGCTCGTTCCGTGCGCGGAGCTGCGCGTCGTGGGCGAGTCCGGCCATGACGTCCCGCCCGGCACACCGGGTGAGCTTTGGATCTCAGGGCCGATGGTGGTGCCGGGTTACTGGGAAGATCCGGAGGCAACCGCGCGCGAGTTCGCGGACGGCTACTGGAGATCGGGGGACATCGGCGCGCAGGACGTCGACGGATTCGTCCGTCTCTTCGACCGCAAGAAGGATCTCGTGAATCGCGCAGGCTACAAGGTGTATAGCGCCGAGGTCGAGAGCGCGCTCTCCATGCATCCCGCGGTCGCGGAGGCGGCACTGGTTGCGCGGCCCGATCCGGTGCTGGGTGAAAAATCGCACGCTTTCGTCGTGCTGCGGGATGCAGGCTGTACCGCCGCGATGCTGCGCAGGCACTGCGCGGCGCACCTGGCCGACTACAAGGTACCGGACTTCTTCACGCTGCTCGACGGACCCCTGCCACGCAATGCGAACGGCAAGGTCCTGAAGCGAGTGCTCCGCGAATCGGTTGAGTGAGGGCCGCGGTCGACTCATGCCCTTCGCTTACTTCGCCCGCCTCTCCGCCGCTCGGAAAAGGATCTATCTCCGCAGCGACGAGATCCACGTCGTGCGGCTTCCGGCGCCCGATGCGCTGGCGCCGCTCGTCGTGCGAGTCGAGCACTGGCTTGCCCGCGAGAATCGCGACGAGCTCGAGCTCGCGTGCCAGCGGCTTGCGAATGGAGTCTGCGACCAGCTCGAGGTGCGCCGGATCAGGATGAAGGTTCTCGCGGTGCGCCCGCGCGACGATTCGGGAGAGCTCCACGGACTCTACGACGGCACCGACGGCCGCACGCCGGAGATCTCCCTGTGGATGCGCACTGCGCACCACAAGCGGCCGGTCGCGTTTCGTACGTTCCTGCGAACGCTCCTGCACGAGATCTGCCACCACCTCGATTACGAGCTGTTCAAGCTCGCGGAGACGTTTCACACCGAGGGCTTCTACAAGCGCGAGTCGAGCCTCACGAACCAGCTGGCGGGGCCGCCCAGGCGCCGCGCACCTTGACCGGCAGCTTCATCCCTGGAGGCCGTCGAGCGACCTCTCCCACCGGATCCCGAAACTGAATGGCGCGGCATCGTTCAGTCTGTCGCGGCTGCGATCAGGAGCGCGATCGCGGCGCCCAATCCCGCAGCGAGACCGAACCGCTCGAGCTTCGAGACGGATTCTCCGGCGATGACCTCGACCGGGACGGAGGTCTGCTCGAGGACCTTGTTCGTGGTCGAGTCCTCCAGCATCCGCGTGAGCGAGTTCTTGCGCGCAGTGCTCATCACGATCCGGTCGCAACCGAGGCGTCGCGCCTCGTCCACGATGGCGGTCCCTTTGGAGCCGACTCGAACGTGCGCCGAATAGGGCACTCCGAAGCTCTCGACCAGCTGCCTGGCCGGGCGCAAGGCCTTCTCCGCCTCGTCATGGTGGAACGAGTCGCGCGTCTTCCTGCCGATGAACTGCGCGATGTGGCGCGACAGCGGCGGCTGCACGTTGAGCAGATGGACCTCCATTCCGGGGCGCTGCTGGAACTCGCGCACGACGTGTCGCAGGGCGTACTCCGAGTTGCGTGACCCATCGACGGGAACCAGAACTTTCGCCATGGCGTTCTCTCCTTCGCTTGCCGCGACACCTTCGCGTTCCGACTCGAGCTGGCGGGCCAGCACTTCGAGGCGCGCTGATATGCGGGATTCGAGCTTGCGGTGATTCTTCACGAACCCGGCCCACAGCACGCCGCCGATCAAAGCGAAGTAGACCAGCGCCGCGGCGGCGCCATTGGTCGAGAATGCGGCCTCTAGATGCGGTTCGCTGATGATCATCTTGGCCGCCGTCCAGGCGAGCACTCCGGCGCCCACGTAGACGATCCCGGGGTAGCGCTCGACCCAGCGCAGCATGATCGTGCTGCCCCAGACGATGATCGGCACGCTGATCAACAGGCCGAGCACGACGAGCAGGTAGCTGCCTTGCGCCGCGCCGGCGACGGCGAGGACGTTGTCCAGGCCCATCACCATGTCGGCAATCACGATGGTCTGGATTGCTCCCCAGAAGCTGACCGCCGTCCTCACCTTCTCGCCTTCGCCGCTCCCGTTCTCCGGGAGGAGCAGGCGATAAGCGATCCACACCAGGAGCGCACCGCCAGCCAGCAGGAGCCCCGGAATCTTGAGCAGCCACACGACGACGAGCGTCATCGAGCTGCGCACCGCGATCGCCCCGATCGCGCCCCAGACGATTGCATGCTTTTGCAGATGCCGGGGCAGGCTGCGCGTGGCGAGCGCGATCACGATCGCGTTGTCGCCCGCCAGCACCAGGTCGATGACGATGATCGCCAGGAGCGCGGTGAGGAATTCGACGGAGAGAATCTCCATGGATCGGGTTTCCCGCAGACGGGGTCACTCGCTACTGTTCGATACTCCCAGAAGGTGCAGCAGGCTGGTGAACAGATTGTAGATCGAGACGTATAACGTCACGGTGGCCATGATGTAGTTCGTCTCGCCGCCGTGGATGATCTGGCTCGTCTGGTACAGGATCAGGCCGGCCATCAGGAGCACGAAGGCAGCGGATACCGTCAGGGCAAGCGCCGGCACGGCGAAGAAAATCGCACCCAAACCGGCCAGAAAGGCCACGATGATGCCGGCCATCAGGAAGCCGCCCAGGAAGCTGAAGTCCCGGCGGCTCGTCGTCGCATAGGCCGAGAGCCCGAGGAAGATTGCGGCCGTGCCGCCCATCGCCATCATCACTACCTGGTGCCCATTCGGCATCGCGAGGTAATGGCTGACGATTGGCCCTAGGGTGTAGCCCATGAAGCCGGTCAGCGCGAAAACCGAAACCAGGCCCCACGCACTGTTGCGCAACCGGAGAGTCAGGAACAGAAGGCCGAAGTAGCCGACCAGCGTGACGATCACGCCCGGATGCGGCAGGCGCAGACCCGCCGTCACCGCAGCCGCGCCGGCGCTGAAGAGCAGCGTCAGCGCAAGCAGCCAGTAAGTGTTCCGCAAGACGCGATTTGCCGGCAAGGCCGGGGCAAGTGCCCCGGTCACGTGGGTCGGAGCAAGCGTTTCAGTAGATTTCATTGCGGGAGATCCTCGGTTGCGGAACGAATCGATTGCCGCGCCTGGGAGACGTGGCGGTTGGAGCACTCTAGGGTCGATATCAGTTCGTGTAAATCCGGTTTTTATCTGATAATGATTCGATAATTGCGAATGGTCGGCACCATGAATTTCAAGCACCTCTACTACTTCTGGCAGGTTGCCAAGGCGGGCGGTGTCGCCCGGGCGAGCAAGCAGCTGCACCTCACGCCGCAGACGATCAGCGGGCAGATCGGGCTCCTGGAGGACGCGCTGAAAGCGCCTCTTTTCGCGCGCCGTGGACGAAACCTCGAGCTGACCGAAGCGGGGCGACTGGCGTTCGACTATGCGCAGGACATCTTCTCCCTGGGGGCCGAGCTCCAGGAAGTCGTTCGCAACTACCCGGAGGGTGGTCGTCCGGTCGAGTTCCGAGTGGGCGTGGCCGACGCAGTTCCAAAAACAATCGCCTACCGGCTCATCGAACCCGCGACCCTTCTACCTGCGCCGGTGCGCATCGTCTGCCGGGAATGGAAGCTCGACAGCCTGATTGCCGAGCTTGCCGTCCATCGCCTGGACCTCGTCATCGCCGACAAACCGATCCCGCATTCGGTAAGCGTGCGGGCGTTCAATCACCGGCTCGGAGGATCCGGGCTGACCTTCTTTGCTTCGCCCGGGCTCTTCAAGTCGCTCAAAGGTAAGTTTCCGTCCTGTCTGGACGGTGCGCCCATGCTGATCCCGGGGGCGGACGCGGCAGTGAGCGCACGCCTGGAGCAGTGGTGCGAGGCGAACGAACTCCGGCCCCGCGTGGTCGGAGAGTTCGATGACAGCGCGCTCATGAAAGCTTTCGGCCAGCGTGGCGCGGGCGTGTTCATCGGCTCAACCATCCTCGAGTCTGAAATCAAGCTGCAGTACGGGGTGAAGACGCTGGGTCGAACCGACCAGTTCGTCGAGGAGTTCTACGCAATTTCCGTGGAGCGTCGCGTGACACACCCCTGCGTCGTCGCGATTGCCGAGGCGGCCCGCGATCGGCTGTTTGCCTCGACGAGTGCCAGGTGACACCCTGCTTCCGGATCACGCCGCGTCGCGGGCTAGCCGCAAGCCCATGAACTGCCAGCGCTGGTGCGGATAGAAGAAATTCCGATACGTGGCGCGGATATGTGATTCCGGCGTCGCGCACGAGCCGCCGCGGAGGACGAGCTGGTTCGCCATGAATTTCCCGTTGTACTCGCTGATTTCGCCCACGGCCGGTTTGAATCCCGGGTAGCCGCCATACGGGCTCTGCGTCCACTCCCAGACGTCACCGAACATCTGGCCGAGCCCGTCCGCATCGCGCCCAACATCGGGATGATAGCGTGCGCTTTCTACGAAATTTCCGGTGACTGGCACGCGTGCCGCAGCGAGCTCCCACTCGGCCTCGCTCGGCAGGCGCGCCTTCGCCCAACGCGCATACGCATCGGCCTCGTAATAGCTCACGTGGCAAACGGGCTCGTCGAGGGCGACCGGCTGCAAGCCGCCAAGCGTGAACACATTCCACGTCTCGCCGGTGTGCTCCCCTGCGTGCTTCCCGGTGCGCTCCCCGGTGCGCTCCCCGGTTCGCTCCCAATAGTACGGGGCCTCCCAACCCTGCGCATTGCGCGTGTCCCAACCGTCCGAAAGCCACAGCTCGGCGCGGGCGTAACCGCCGTCGGCCATGAATTCGAGGTATTCCGAATTGGTGACGGGTCGCGATGCCAGCTCGTACGCATTGCACAGCACACGGTGGCGCGGGGTCTCGTTGTCGAAACAGAAATCCGCGCCGCGATGACCGATCTCGCGCTCGCCGCCGGCGAAAGCGTGCCAGCGCATTGCAGGTGCGCGCACCGCACTCGCGGCCGGCGCGGGCCGGTACGCGGGATCGAGCGGATTGAGCGAAAGGAGATTCTTGAAGTCGGTGAGCATGAGTTCCTGGTGCTGCTGTTCGTGGTGCAGCCCAAGCTCGACAAGCGCGTCGACCTCCGTGTCGACGCCCTGCTCGATCAGACGGATCATGCGTTCGTTCACGTCGGCGCGATAGGCGTGCACCTCGGGGAGCGTCGGTCGCGAAAGCATGCCGCGCTGGGGGCGCGGATGGCGCGGACCGACCGCGACGTAGTACGAATTGAACAGGAAGCGAAACTCGGGGCGCATCGGCCGGAAACCGGGCTCCCGCTTCTCGAGCACCATGGTCTCGAAAAACCACGTGGTGTGGCCGAGGTGCCATTTGATCGGGCTCGCATCGGGCATCGACTGCAGCGCGCAGTCTTCCGGCGAGAGATGCGCGACGAGACGCTCCGTTGCCGCCCTGACCGCTCGGAAGCGCTCCGGCGTTACGCGTGGAGCGAGAGGGTGGGACGGCAGGCCCTGGCGCAGCGGGGTGGCGGTCACGGTTCCTCCTCGGCTTGTTTGGGCTTGGTCGAGTGGAATCGGCAATCCTGACGTACCGGCCGATTTCCGCAGGCACGATTCTACCCAACTCGTACCTCCCTTCAAATCCGCGTCAGCTACCCGGCCGCGGGCCGGCTTGGCCCTATGCGGCCGCGACGGCGTCCGTCCGCTCTCCGGAATGGCGTCGAGCGCGCAGGAATCGCGCCAATGCGGTAGCGGTGTACGAACCGCGCTTCTGGGCAGCAATCTCCTCGGGAGTACCCTGGACGACGATGTTTCCGCCTGCTTCGCCGCCCTCCGGTCCGAGATCGATCACCCAGTCCGCTTCGGCCACCACGTCCATGTCGTGCTCGATGATCACCACGCTGTTGCCGGCATCGACCAGACGGTGCAGAACGTGGATCAGCTTCTCCACGTCAGCCATGTGCAGCCCGATCGTCGGCTCGTCGAGCACGTAGAGGGTGGCGCTCTTCGCGCCGGTCTCCACCTCGACGCCCTTGCGGCGGATGCGCACCGGCGCAGCAACCTTGAACTTCGCAAGCTCGGTAACCAGCTTGATGCGCTGCGCCTCCCCTCCGGAAAGCGTCGGGCTTGCCTGGCCGAGCGTCAGATAGCCCAGGCCGACGTCCCGCAGCAGCATCAAGGCATGGTGAATTGCGGGATGCGCGGAGAAGAACCCGACCGCCTCGTCGACGCTCATCGCAAGCACCTCGGCGATCGATTTCTCACGATAGCGGACGGCGAGCGTCTCGTCGTTGAATCGCCGGCCCCCGCACACGTCGCAGCGCACCTTCACGTCGGGCAGAAAGCTCATTTCCACTGTCTTGACGCCCTGCCCCTCGCAGGCGGGACAGCGGCCGCCGGCGACATTGAACGAGAAGCGCCCCGGGTTGTAGCCGCGCAGACGCGCATCGGGCGTGCCGGCGAAAAGCTTGCGGATATCGTCCCAGAAGCCGACGTAGGTGGCCGGACACGAGCGCGGCGTCTTGCCGATTGGCGTCTGGTCGACTTCGAGCACCCGTGCGATCGAGTCGACGCCGCGGACCTCGCGGCAGCCGTGCAACACGACCTTGCCGCGCTTCGCCCCGATCAGCGCGCGCAAGTTGTCGTGCAGGACATCGCGCACCAGTGTGCTCTTGCCGCTGCCGGAGATCCCCGTCACGCAAACGAGTCGCCCGAGCGGAATCTGCACGCGCAGATTTCTGAGGTTGTGCAGCTTCGCCCCGACGAGCTCGAGCGCGGCGGTACGGGCCTTGCCGCTCCCCGTGAGAACGACGGGGCGGCGATTCCCGTTCACCGGGTGCACCAGGGGTCTCGCGAGCGCCCGACCGGTGAGCGAGTCGGGAGCGCCCATGATGTCCGCGAGCGAACCTTCGGCAACCACCCAGCCGCCGTTCACGCCTGCGCCGGGACCGAGGTCGATCAGATGCTCGGCGCGGCGAATGGTCTCTTCGTCGTGCTCGACCACCACCACCGCGTTGCCCTTTTCGCGCAGCTGCGTCAGAGTCGCGAGCAGCCGCAGGTTGTCGTGGGGATGCAGCCCGATCGTCGGCTCATCGAGGATGTAGCACACGCCGCGGAGATTGGATCCGAGCTGAGCGGCCAGACGGATCCGCTGCGCTTCGCCTCCGGAGAGAGTCGGCGCTGCGCGGTCGAGCGAGAGGTACGCCAGGCCGACCTGCGTGAGAAATGCGAGACGCGCATCGATTTCCGCCAGGAGGTCGCGCGAAATCTCGGCCTCGCGGCCTGCCAACCGCAACTTGCGAAAGTATTGCTGCGCTGAAACAACCGACAGCTGTGTCAGCTCGGCGATGTTGCGGCCGCGAAACTGCACGGCGCGGGCAGTCGCATTCAGCCGGCTCCCCGCGCAACCCGGGCAGGCGACCGCCTCACCTTCCCACCACTCGTTCCACCAGATCTCTTCGCCCGTCTGATCCGCATCGAATCCCGCCAGCTTCACGCCGGTCCCGAAGCAGCTCTCGCACCATCCGTGCTTCGAGTTGTACGAGAAGAGCCGTGGATCGGGCTCCGGGAAGCTGCGGCTGCAGCGCGGACACGCGCGCTTGGTCGAGAAGATCGTCTCGCCGCGGTGTACCGCGT
>JBAVOG010000793.1:0-7842 GCA_049691875.1 Burkholderiales bacterium
TCCTGAAGCTGCCGCATTCCAGCGTGATACATCGGATCGTCGGCCATCGAACCTCCTGATTGATCACCGCGACTGAGCTAGATCACCGCAACCGAGCATCAACCATCCACCGCTATTGGGCCCCCTTGAAAGCGGCGCGCTTGGTGCTCCTGCTTCTTTGGATCGAGCTTGACGTACTCGCGGCCGATTGACAAGCTGCAAGAATCAGCCTCCACCGCCTACGCACCGGCGGACCGTGGATTAGAATTCCGCCGGGCGCGCCATCCAAACAAGCCTTTCGGATCCGGGGCACGTACCCCGCGATCGATGACTTCAACAGGAAACCATCGTGTCGGATATACATCTCGATCACCTGAACATTCCCGCCAGGGATCCACTTGCACTGGCTCAATGGTACGCACAGACCTTCGGCCTCAGTGCGGAAAAGCACATCGTGCGCGGGCCCGGAGTGCTCATCTCGTTCCAGCGCGGCGAACCGCTGAATCGGACTGGCGACGACTTGCATCTGGGCTTCCGCGTGCCGTCACTGGAAGCGCTCGACGCCTGGGCAAAGAAGTTCAACTCCGAGCCGAAAGCTGGTCCAGAATTCACGTCGTTCAGGACGACGGATCCGGAAGGCAATGGCGTGGAGTTGTACGCGCCCAACACATAAGTATCGGGGGAAACGACCGGTCAGCCGTCCCCTTTCTGGCCTGGTGTCAAAGGCTCGGGATCGAGCACGATGGTCACGGAGCGGGGACGGCGGTCCGTCTTCCCGCCGCCGCCCGGGGTGGCGCCCACAGTGGGCCCGCGAACGACGCTGTAGAGGATCGGCCGGTAGACACGCTCCTGACCCCGGCTCGTTCCGCCGGCACGCATGCGGCCCTCGATCGGTGGGAACAGCTGCTCGTCGAGAGCTCGAAGAAAGTGAGAATCGAGCTCGCGGCGCCAAGGGGCCTTGGTTCCATTGACGGCTCGCAGGAGATCGCCCCACGTTCGTCTGCCCGTGCCACCGGCGAGATCGAACAGGGACATCGTGTATCCCGACGTCTCGTTCGGGCCAACCACCACCTGCGCGCTCTCGGGTATCCCCTTCTCGATGTCGTCGGACTCCGACAGAGAAAGCACCAGGCGGTGGCAAGGATAGTACGTGGAGGATGACCCCGATCGGCGGAACGCATCGGCAATGGCATGCGCGGCGGCTTCCAGCCGATCGACTGCGATCTCGGGTGCCAGCGCCCCGCGGCGCCAGTCGTCGGAAATTTCCCACGTCCGCCGGCAAACAGTGTCCAGGAACGCTCGGATGGTCTCGGGATCGGCAGGCACACCCTGCAAGTTGGCGAGCGGACTCGGCGTAGCTTCTTCCGGACTGAATATGCAGACGACCGCGCGGGCCTCGGTTCGATCGAAGCGCGTGTACAGGCCGGTCTCGTAGAGGCACCAGTCCCAGTTTTTGGACGGCGCGGTGAACAGGAGGACGAGAAGGTGGCTCTTCGCGAGGGCGCTGCGGATCTCGCCCCGCCAGTCCATGCCCGCCGTGATGTCGACGCCGGATACGAAGCAGTCGACGAGCCCGGGCTTGAGCCGCTCGATGGCATTCTTCACCTCGCGCGCGAGGGCATGATCCTCGTGCTTGTGGCTGATGAACACCGTGAACACGTCGTTAGGGATAGACATCGCTTCGCCCACCTCCGTGAACGCCATTCGGTTGCGCAACTCCGGTCGCGGCGATTCCCTAGCTGTGGATGTAGGACTCGAGCTGCTGGATCACGAACTGCTGCTCGGAGATCGTTTCCTTGACCAGGTCGCCGATCGACAGCACGCCGATCAGCTTCTCCTTCTCGATCACCGGTAGATGGCGGATGTGCTTGTCGGTCATCAGGGCCATGCATTCCTCGACGGTGTTGTCGGGCTGCACGCAGATCGCACGCTCGGTCATGATCTCTTTGACCGGCGTTTCGTGCGAAGACTTGCCGAGGAGAACCACTTTGCGGGCGTAGTCGCGCTCGGAGATGATGCCCGCCAGCTTATCGTCCTTGACGACGAGCAGCGCGCCGACGTTCTTCTCTGCCATGAGCTTGAGCGCGTCGAGAACGCTCGCGTCGGGGCCGATCGTGCACAGTTTTCCCGACTTGCTTTGCAACAACTGCCTGACCGTCTTCATGGCACCTCCGGTCACGTGACTCGACAAGTTTAACCCGGAACGTCCGCGACGCAATATGACATTCGAATGGGAACGGGTGGCCAGTGATCCGAATGTGGCGGGGAATCGATTTGCGATATCCTAAATGGCCGCCCTTCGAAAGTTGGCGTGCAGTATAGGGCGGTGACTTGCTCACCCTGGGGAGGGGGCGGAGCCAGTGAATCACAGCACCGCGCGTGCGGGGAACGAGCGGGTCCCGGGCCTTCGCCACGGTGCGATTCCGTGCCTCGCGTTCGCAATCGCCGTGCTCCTGCTGCTCGCCATCCGACCGGCTGCTGCCACCGATCTTGCGCTCGAGCATCAAATCGCGGTCCTCGAGGCGCGCGTGCAGCAGCAGCTCGCTCTTGCAAAAGCCCGCCCGCGCATGAAGTTCATCGCAGGGAGCACGGCGGAAGAGCCCTTTGCTGGCTACGTCAAGAACGTGCGCGGAATTGTCGCACGCTCGCCCGGGCTGGAAGCGGCAGGAGGTCGCGGCGCAGTGGTGTCGCTCGCCATTGCCGCGGAAGGCATGCTGCAATCCGTCGATCTCGATCGTTCCTCGGGCAGCGTAGCGCTCGATGCTGCGCTGCGCGAATCCGTGCGCAGCGCCGCGCAGTTTCCGCCCTTTCCGCAGGCGGTGCGCGAGCGCGCCGACTTGCTGGTGGTCACCTTGCAGATTCCTGATGCCGTTGACCTGACCATCTCCGGCCACGCAGCACGCGCCCAGCCGGACGCGAATCCATGCGAGCTGCCTTTTTCCGAGATGATCGATTCGCGAGGCACAAGAGCGAGCGTTGCCGGCCGACCGGCCGTCGCGCCTCGCGTTTCACATTTCCAGCTCGATGATGCGCGAAACACCGCGCCAGGGATTTCACCCGATGATGACCGGCGCTACAACTACCGGAGCCGATACCTGGTAGCCGACCTCGACACCAGGCATTCCGGGGGGAAGTGCAAGGGCCTCGAGGAAAGATATCCCCTCATTGATCCCGCTCACCCGGATTTCGAAAGCTTCCCCGAGCTTGAAGACCCCGGGACGCTCGAACATTTCATTCGCGACGTTCAGGGAGCCGCGCCGCGACGCGGCTACTTCGCTGCGCCGACGGCCAAGAAGCCCGTGGTACGAATGGGAGGCACACCCTTTTGCATTGGACAAACCGTCTCGCTCTGCGAGATCAGGCGGGGACAACCGGTCGAGATTGCCAGGCTCGGCACCTCGAGTCTGCTGAGCAACGCGGGACCCGATCGGCAATTCTATGCGCCGATGAACACGATCGTCGTGAAAAGCTGGATGGAGAGCCGCAAGTACACGTCAGCCGATGCCCGCCGTGATGCCGCGCTTGGCGGGATCGCCGCGGGGCAACGTTCCGGGGTTCTCCTGTCCCGTTACCAACCCGAGGACGTCGCCTGGGTGATGCCCAACTTCATGCAGTGGCGGCCGGTGGCGGGATTTGCACATGACAACACGGTCAAGGGCCTCCACGAGCTGAGCAGGGGCGAGACCCGGATCAACAATCTCGGCTCCCCGGTCAGTCACGGCTGTTTGCGCCTCACGCGCTACGGCGCGGTGCTGGCCCGTTGGTGGACGCCGCGGGGGGCGAAGCTATTCATCCACTACACGACCGCCGGGTATCGTCACACACCCTGAGGCGCTCGATGCGTGTGCGGCGCGCGCACACCGATCACACCGACCACGATTCCCGCGGCCGCGAGCGCCCACACTACCGTTGCCCCGGACGGCAGGTCGAACGCCGCCGACGCAGCGAGGCCTGCCGCATACCCCACGGCCGCCAGACCGTAGCCCCACGCAAGCCGCTTCCGCAGATTGCGCGTGGCGAGCGCGGGGATGATGAGCGTCGCGAACACGAGATAGACGCCCACCAGCTGCACCGAGAGCGTCACGGCACAGGCGAACACCAGATAGAACTCGAGCCCGCGCATACGTCCGGCGGCGATTTTCCACAGCGCGAGCAGGAGCACGGAGACGATGGCCGCCACCCCCAGCATCTTGGGGCTGACCCAGAGTATCTGGCCGTTCAGGAGATCCTTCAGATGCTCGGCGCCGTGCGGATTGTTGGCTAGCACGAGCAGCGCCGCGCTTGCGGCGAGCACGAACGAGACGCCGATGATCGCTTCCTGGGTGGCGGGCCAGCGCCGCTCGGTCCAGGCGAGCGCGAGGGCCGCAAGCAGGGCCGCGGTGAGCGCGGAAGCCTGTACAGCAAGGCCGGTCGGCTCGAAGCCGAGCCCGTCCGCGACGATCACGCCGAGGCCCGCGATCTGTGCGACGGCGAGATCGATGAACACGATCCCGCGCTCGAGCACGCGCATGCCGAGCGGCACGTGCGTGAGCGCGATGAGCAGTCCGGCGACGAGCCCAGGCAACAGGATCTGGAGTAGTACGGGCAGATCGCTCATTGCTGCGCTTCCAGCAGGCGCGCAATGGTGTCGTCGAACAGGCCGAACAGATTCTTGGCGCGGTCATCGCCGCCCACGGTAAAGGGAAGCTCCACGACGGGCACCTTCACCCGTTCTGCGACGAACCGCGCGGATTGCGGATTCTGGTAGGCCGCGTACACGATGGCCTTTGCCGGATCGGCGCGCAGCTTGGTGATGAGATCCGCGAGGTGGCTCGGCGTGGGGGGGATGCCGGGTAGCGGCTCGAGCGTGCCGAGCTGGCGCAGCCCGAGCCAGGCTTCGAGGTAGCTCATGTTCTTGTGGTAGACGACGATCGGCATGCCCTTGAGTGGCGCGGCCAGCGCCTCCCAGCGCTTGATCGCGTCGCGCCAGCGGCCCTGGAAATCCCGGTTCCGCGTCCGAAAAGTTTCGCCATCCCCGGGCGCGATCTGCGCCATCCGCTCGGTCAGTGCATCGGCCACCTTTGCGATATTGCGCGGGTCGAGCTGGATGTGGGGATTGCCGGCGGCGTGAACGTCGCCGAGTGACCGATCGAGTGCGCGTGGCACCTCCAGCAGTGCCACCTGTCGGGCGGCCTCGAAGTAGCCTGGCTGCCCGACCTGGATCTTCGGGTTGGCGCCCTGCGACAGCAGGAGCGGTAGCCAGCCCACTTCCAGCTCGGCGCCAGTGCAGACCACGAGGTCCGCCGAGCGCGCACGCGCGATCAGGGCGGGGCGCGCCTGGATGTGATGCGGATCTTGCTGCGCCGTCGTGGCGACGTACACATTGGCCTTGTCGCCGGCAATCTCGTTCACGAGTGCACCCCATTCTGGCTCGCAGGCGAGCACGTTCAGCGCGGCAAGGCTCGGTGCGCTGATCGCGGCGAGCCCGAGGGTCGCGAGGAGACGTAGGGAAGTCTTCATCTTCTTTTCCTTTGGGTTTCGGGGTTTGCTAGAACTGATGCGCACCGTGCGGGCCGATGCTCATGATGTACTGGAGCCAGTACTGGTAGCCCGTCACGCCGTCGGCGACGTAGTCCTTCATCGCCTGGAACCGCAGCCGGCTGAACTCGGTCGGGCTGAAGTCCACCATTGCGGCGATGCGGCTCGGGTTGTACGACGCGAGCAGCGGGAAGTCCGCAGCGCTGAGCCCGAGGCCGGAGGCGAGCTGGTTCGTCACACTGCCCGAGTTCAATCGGTCGTAGCGCACGCCCGCACGCCAGCGCGGAATGAACTGATACACCGCCTGCGCGTACCAGCCCGACTGGCGCGAGCTGTAGGGCGCCGAGAGCGGTCCGGGGACGACGTTGCTCGTACCGTACTGGTCGAAGGTGGCCGTGCCGTCCTCGCTGCGCCAGAAATACTCGCTCTGGAACTTGAAGTTCCGCTCGGTGGGATTGCCGTCGGGTGCCCACTTGAGGACGAAATCGGCGATGGTGGTCGTGCTGTTGCCCGTGAAGGAATTCGTCACCAGTCCACCGGCTGAATCGACATCGTCGAATGTGCGGTCCTTGGGGGAAGCGCGGACCTGCGAGAGGCCGGCCAGCCACGCGTAGCTCGTGCCGATGTCGCCGCCGAATTTTGCGTAATAGCTGGTCGCGGTGAAGCCGCTCGTGTTGTTCGTGGTCCCCGGAAACGTCAGGCCCTGTCCGCCCTCGAAGCCGAGCTCGATGTAGAGATCGGTCGGTGCGACCCAGCGGGCTTGAATGCCCTGGGCAAGGTAACTCCCGCCGAAGAATGCCTGGTACGGCAGTGGCGCATCGACGAAGTCCCAGGCGTGCGGGTGCTGCTCGTTCTGGTAGCCGATCGCCGAGCGCCAGCGTCCGCCCCGCAGCGTGAAGCCGTAGGGCAGGCGCGTGGTCTGCGCGAACGCCTCCTCGACCTCGGCCTCGTTGTCGGGAGTGAGCGCGGCGACCAGTCGTGCGGTGAAGTACGGATCGACGCCCGCGGTGATCACGAGCTCGCTCTCGCCCAGGTTGAATCCCCGCGTGCCGACGGCCAGGTCGGAGGAGGGCGGAATGAAACCCTGGATCTTGTACGTGTCGGGGTCAGGGTGAACCCACCCGTACTGCCCCTGCAGGATGAGCGAAATCGCAGGATTGAACGCATTCGCGGCCTGGGGGCGACTGCTTGCCTGTGTTGCGGCGGCTTCGGCGGATTGCGCGGCAGTCTCTGCCTTGCCCGCCGCCTCACTTGCTTGCTTCGTTGCCGACTCGGCCTGCTTGAGCCGCTCCTCCAGCGACTGGATACGGCGCTCGTAGGTAGTCTTGAGATCCTCGATCTGCTTGCGAATTTCGGCGAGCTCGTTGTCGGAAGCCGCGTGCGCGGCCGGCGCCGCGAACAGCGATGCATGGACGACGAGCGCCGCAATGACGGTTCGGCGCATGGGACACCCTTTCCCGAGCTGACAGCAAAAGACCACCGCCCGCGAGGGGCGGCGCACTGGTCAGTGGTCAGGGTGTCGCGGCGGATCGCGAGCGGACGGTCGGGGTGGCTCGAAGGCGACGACCGACCAGGAATCGCCCTGTGACGGGACGTGATCGGCGTCGAGCAGCGCTGGCAGAGGAGACGCGGGAGGAGCGACCGTGCCCGCGGCAGAGAACGCCTGGCAGATCGAGCAGTGCTTGGGGCCGTCGCCCGGAAAGTGCTTCGAGTCGGACTCGGGACCGATGTGCGAGACGGCGTGAGCGATTCCGCCGAACTGGGTAAACGCCAGCGTGAACGCCAGGAGCAGGCGTGCGATAAGACGGCGGGTCACGTTCCGACGACGGTTCACGCCGCGGAGAATACATCATCCGCCTGCGCAGGTGAATCCAGGGCGGCCGATTGTCGGCCGGGACGCCTGCGGTAAGCTATCCCCGTGTTGAGAATTCGCGAACTCGCAAAGCAGCACGGCGGACCGCGGCCGCGTACTGTCTTCACGGGCATCGATTTCGATCTCGCCGCGGGCGAATACGTTGCGGTGATGGGTGAGTCCGGTATCGGGAAGTCGACGCTGCTGAATCTCATCGCCGGTCTCGACGCGCCGGACGCCGGCTCGATCACGCTCGATGAAGTGGAGCTCGTAGGGCTGGACGACGATACGCTGACACAGCTGCGGCGGAAGAAAATGGGATTCGTTTTTCAGGCATTTCACGTGCTGCCCTATCTTTCGGTTGCGCAAAACGTCGCAGTGCCGTTGATGCTCATCGGTCGCGACACGGGTCAGGCCGAAGCGCGCGTGGCGACGATGCTCGCCGCGGTGGGACTCGGCGAACGCGCGGCCAGCCTGCCCCGCGAGCTCTCGGG
>JBAVOG010000794.1:0-2106 GCA_049691875.1 Burkholderiales bacterium
GCCTTCGTGGTCAAAGTGTTTCAGGGCGCCGGATTCCCGGAATTCCTCAAGTGGCTGCGAAAAGCGTTCGAGTCGGTCGCGTCGCGCAAGCCGGACGCATCGCGCGATCGATCGCGTGAAATATATCTGCTGGCGCGGCGGCCACGGTCTCCTGGCAGTGACCTAAGTGGTTGATCGGGTGCAGGGAGTTGTACCTGACTCGAGCAGAAATTTGGGATTAGAATAGCGTCGAAACGCGGCACGTCCGCATGAAGGAGTGGAATTGAACAACCTGATCAAGAACCTGGTGATCTGGCTGGTAATCGGCCTCGTGCTGATGACGGTGTTTAACCAGTTCAACACTCGCCAGGCGACCCAGGCTCCCATTCCGTACTCGCAGTTCGTCGATGAGGTCAAGTCGCGGCGAATCCAGAGCGTGACCATCGAAGGCCGTCTGCTCAAGGCGACGACTGCCGAGGGCAAGCGCGTCACGAGCTATTCGCCCGGGGATATCTGGCTCATCAACGACCTGCTGAAATACGGCGTCAAGGTCGAAGCGAAGCCCGAGGAGGAGCCCTCGCTCCTCATGAACATCTTCGTCTCCTGGTTCCCGATGCTGCTGCTCATCGGCGTGTGGGTGTTCTTCATGCGCCAGATGCAGGGCGGGGGACGCGGCGGCGCGTTTTCGTTCGGCAAGTCTCGCGCCCGGATGCTCGACGAGTCCAACAACAACGTCACCTTCGCCGACGTCGCGGGCTGCGACGAGGCCAAGGAGGACGTCGCCGAGCTGGTGGACTTCCTCAAGGACCCGTCCAAGTTTCAGAAGCTGGGCGGACGCATCCCGAAGGGTGTCCTGATGGTGGGCAACCCCGGGACCGGCAAGACGCTGCTCGCGCGCGCGATCGCAGGCGAGGCGAAGGTCCCGTTCTTCTCGATCTCCGGTTCGGACTTCGTCGAAATGTTCGTCGGTGTTGGCGCGGCGCGCGTCCGGGACATGTTCGACCAGGCCAAGAAACACGCCCCCTGCATCGTCTTCATCGACGAGATCGATGCGGTCGGCAGGCAGCGCGGTGCGGGTCTCGGTGGCGGCAATGACGAGCGCGAGCAGACGCTGAACCAGCTGCTCGTCGAAATGGACGGCTTCGAGGGCACTACGGGCGTGATCGTCATCGCGGCGACGAACCGCCCCGACGTGCTGGACCCGGCGCTGCTGCGGCCCGGCCGGTTCGACAGGCAGGTCGTCGTGCCGCTGCCGGATATACGCGGCCGCGAACAGATCCTGCTCGTCCACATGCGGAAGGTGCCCCTCGCGCCCGACGTCAAGGCCGACATAATCGCGCGGGGCACGCCGGGATTCTCGGGTGCCGACCTCGCGAACCTCGTCAACGAAGCGGCCCTGTTTGCCGCACGTCAGACCAAGCGTCTCGTCGACATGGACGACTTCGAGCGGGCCAAGGACAAGATCATCATGGGTGCCGAGCGGCGCTCGATGGTCATGCCCGAGGAAGAGCGTCGCAACACGGCCTATCACGAGTCGGGACACGCTGTGGTGGCAAAGATGCTGCCCAAGACCGATCCGGTGCACAAGGTGACGATCATCCCGCGCGGGCGTGCGCTCGGCGTGACGATGCAGCTGCCCGAGCAGGATCGCTACACCCAGGACCGCGAGCGGCTCCTCAACATGATCGCCGTGCTCTTCGGCGGACGCATTGCCGAGGAGCTGTTCATGAACCAGATGACGACCGGCGCGGCGAACGACTTCGAGCGCGCGACCGAGATCGCGCGTCGGATGGTGACGCAGTGGGGCATGTCCGATGCGCTCGGTCCGATGATCTACGGCGAGAACGAGGGCGAGATCTTCCTCGGCCGGTCGATCACGACGCACAAGAACGTCTCCGAGGCGACGATGCAGAAGGTCGATCAGGAAATTCGCCGGGTCATCGACGAGCAGTATTCGCTCTCGCGCCAGCTGCTCGAGCAGAACCGCGACAAGGTCGAGGCGATGGCGAAGGCGCTGCTCGAGTACGAGACGATCGACGCCGATCAGATCAACGACATCATGGCGGGGCTGCCGCCGCGGCCGCCCAAGCCGCCGCAGACTCCGCAACCCCAGCAGCCGCCCAAGGG
>JBAVOG010000795.1:0-5474 GCA_049691875.1 Burkholderiales bacterium
GGGCGCATGGGGTCGGCGCACGAAGACCCGGGACGCGTCGGCATGCCGATCGCGGGCGACGACGCCCAGGCGATTGCCGTGGCCTCGCGCCTGATACGCGAAATCGGGTATGAGCCCGTCCTGATCGGCGGGCTGGCGATGGGGAAGTATCTGGTGCCGGGAACGGCGCTCTCAGGGGAACGGACGCCGGGGGAGATCCGGAGGATCGCAGCGACGCTGAACTAGCATCATGCGCTATCGTTCTAGCGAGTTTTCGGCGAACCCTTAACCACCCAGGGCGCCACGCACCCACCGCACGATCGACCCGGCGTCCATCGCACCTGACTGGCGTGACACTTCGCGGCCACCCCTGAACGCGATCATGGTCGGTATCGAGCGGATCCCGTAGCGTGCGGCGATCCCCTGCGCCGCTTCGGTATCGAGCTTCGCGAGGCGCACCGAAGGCTCGAGCTCCTTCGCCGCGCGCTCGAACTGCGGCGCCATCATCTTGCATGGGCCGCACCACGCCGCCCAGAAGTCGACGACGACGGGAATGTCGGACTTCCCGATGTGGCGATCGAAGTCGCTTTCGGTGAGTGCCAGCGGATGGCCGTCGAAAAGCGATTGTCTGCACTTTCCGCAAGTGGGCCGATCCGCAAGGCGCTCCCGCGGCAGACGGTTGGTGGCCCCGCAGTGCGGGCACACGACATGGACAGGATCAATCATCGTCTTCTTCGGCTCGGTGACTCTAAGCGCTAGATCGGGGCGACTCACCTCCGATTCAAGCGGTCGGGCGCCCGGCAGGATTTAAACGGTGGATTGCCGAGCGGGCACGGACGCATTCGTACACTGGAATCCCACCGAGAGCGCTGCGGCGGGAATCATGTCCAGATGAAGTGCGTCGCGCGAAGCTCCGGCTCGCCGTCCCACCGATACGCCACCAGAGGCCCGCCCTCCCCCGCGCTGTAGTCCACGCAGGCAACCTGCGGGGTCATCGGCGCCGGACGCGACGTCAGCCAGTAGTGACCAAAAAAAACAGGAGGCCCGGAGTAGGCGCTGATTCGTCGGTCAGTCGGGATCGGGCTGTCCGGGATCTGCTCCACAACTTCGGCGGGCGCGAGCGCCGCGCGCCTGAATGTGATCGGCTGTGCCTCCCACCACCGGACGCGAATGCGCCGACGATCCTTGCCGTCCCTGTCCTTGAATGCCATGCCCGTGGGTAGATCGACCTCGAGCCCTTTGCACAGCGCCTCGACGGCCTTGAATGCCCAGTGACCTTTCCGGTTGGCCCAGACGATCAAATCTTCCGTGAGCGTCACACCCTTGGCGAGATACGGCCGCAGTGCGCCCATGTACTCGTCGTTCCAGCAAGCGTGCACCACTCGGATCGCTCCCAGGTCCAGCCACAGCGGCAGGGTCTTGAACCAACGGATGATCTCGTCGTGGAGCGGCCGCCCCGCGACTTCCTCCAGAAACGCTCCGTGCTGGTTGCGATTCCCCGGACGATCGTGCGGACGCAGATGCTCGCCCGGACGCTCAGGGTCTTCCGTCGCCCAGGCTATGGCGTTGAATTCGTGGTTACCCATGATCGCCACCGCGGCGCCGGTGTCGACCATGCCTCGCACGAGCTTCAGCGTCTCGACCTGCCGCGGCCCGCGGTCGATGAGATCACCGATGAAAATAGCGGTTCGATCGGGATGCCGCCACGCACGCATTGTCTCGTGGTAGCCCAGCGTCTTGAGCAAGGCGACGAGCTTGTCGTACTGGCCATGGATGTCGCCAATGATGTCGTAATTCACGGGCGAAATCTGCACTCCGCCCGGAAGCGCGTCGAGGAACTCATCCGCGGCCGCAACCTACGGTCCGCCGGTATGGACGATGCTCAACTTCTCACCAGGAACAATTTCACGAGGGTCGTGGGTCAAAAGATTGAATCTTCACCAAGCTTCCTGCGGGAAAGCCGTTCGCCTCGACGAAATATCGACAGCAGGTGCTCCAGCCGTTCCGTCCCGAGAAGTCACCCCGTAAGCTTCCCCGAATCGTAGACAGTCTGGAAGTCGAGCTTTCTGGCACGATGATACGTGGAGGAGGCTCGAATGAAGCGGTAACGGATTACCGAACAGCAGATCGTGGGGGTGCTGAAATAGGCTGAAGCGGGGGTGCCGGTGAGCTTACATTGCGCGACAGACGATGTAGCGCATGTCGGCCGTTTCCTCGTAGGCCGAGGCCGCGGTGGCCCCGAGGGCTTCCCTGGGATCCGAACCGGTATGCGCGAACGCTCGCATCTTACCGCTGTTCGATTTTCGATCGTCGAGCTGCACATCGACACCCCCGGCCACTTTGTCCGGAATGTTGGACGAGCAGACGATCAAGCCAAGCAATCCCAACCCGTTGGTCTGTACTCCAAATATCCCCCCGACCGCATTAGTTGGCTGAATGTCAGCCCCAGGGTTCTGGGTCGGGCCTGGAACAAACCCAGCCGCGCGCAGATGCCACCAATATATTCGGGACTCGTCCGTGGGTGTATTGCTTCCGTACGCGCCGCCTATGTAGCCATTTCCGTTGCCGCCCGGCGTGCCCAAAGAAGCCCAGCGTGTGGCCGCTTTGGGATCATCCCCCGGAGATGCCCGATACCGGTCCTGGTAGGACAAGTACGCCACCGTCGCGTCGTTAAATTCGCTTACGACGTTCTTGATTCGCGCCTGCACGATCATTTCCTGGCCTTTGAGGATGCTCCCCACCAACAGGCCGATGATCACCAAAAATATGACGATCTCTACCAGGGAATAGCCAGTCTGGCGGCTCTGCATTCTCACTTGAGTTCCTCACCCTGCGACCTCATACAAATTATATGCAATATAGATAAACCGCTCCTGACCCCGTGGGGTCCGCAGGCTGCCGCTTCGCCGGCGCCGAAGTTCCCCTCTTTCCCGCTTTGCCCACATATCCGAGTCTCCGCGCGGCATGGTGCGCCGTACTCGCGTACTCCCAGACCGCTTGGCAGAGCATCAAGATCACCACGTCCTGATCGGTGTCCGAGTCGAGCTACCCGTCATTCGCGATCTCTGCTATTCGATTCTCAAGGATCGAGCCTCGGTCGAGCAGCCGTCACCTAGCTCCCCGGACGCGAGCGCCGCCGACTTGATCTGATCCTTGTCCACGGCACTTCCCGGCGGCCGCCATTCTCACCGGCCCTTCTTACGCTCGCTCAGCACTAGCGTTGCGAGCGCTTGCTCGACTGCATTAAGGCGAACCTCTAGCTCGGCACTCTGCGCCTCGACTGGTCGGACTGATCGAGAGGTCGCTCTTGTGCACGATTCCACGAGGCGGCGCCTGCCGTATCTAGGCCGTGCGATTTTGCACACGGTCTCGTGGCGTGGATGTTGAGCTGGCAGGACAAGTGCTTGGATCACGGAAGCCCTGCACCAACACTAGGTTTGGAGAATCTCCCCATGGAACCAATCAACACTCGTTCACCCCAGGGATAATTACCGTGAAGCACTATCTCTCGAGCAAACTCCCCTCACGCGCCTTTGGGACAACGCTCCCAGCGTTTTTTCGAGTAACGCTCATAGCAGTCTTAGCCTCGGTTGCGCTTTCGGGGGCAGGCGGATCAATTTCGTCGGACGCCCGAGGTGAGGTTGGAGCACTCGGTTTCCGATGGGGCGTTTCGGCGCAGGACTTAGCGGGGGTGGGGGCACGACCCATACCGAACTCACCGTACGCGGGGCCGAATGGGGATGCTTATCTGGGTGTGTATGACGAGAGAGATGAAGCCTTTCGAGCCACGGCTAGTCTCCCGGGTAAGAAAGAGCCAATTAATGGCCACCTTGATTTCTTTGTTGACCGGGAACACGGTTTGCACACTGTGATGTTTGTGGTCGACAAAGATTTCCAGTCCGCCGCTGATCTCTGGCTTACCTACCAGGAGACAAAGGACCGCATTATGCAAGTCCACGGTGCTCCGGTAATCGCCGAGCAGAACAGGTCGGGCAATTGGACGGACAGAAGTCTGTTCGACTGCCTGGGCGAAAATGCCTTTGCGAACCGAACAATGGCGTCGGACTGCAGGACGCAGGCCATGTGGATTACGGATACCGCAAGATTGGATCTTGTGGCGTGGGTTGTGAACGGTTCAGGTGCCATCGCGCTCATTGAGTCCTCGCCTACAATTCCGAAGTCCAGCGGCGCGCGGGGAACGCGGCCGGTGCTCTGACGTCCGCGGGCCATACGATCGAAGCGACGCGACGCTTCCCCACCCCGTTGGACGAAGCGTGAGGCCATTCGGCTCGCGGTCGCGCGCTTGCGGCGCTCGAGGAAAAGCGTGAGGCCGGCGAATTCCATCAGGGCCAGAGGAATGACATTCCTCAATCGAAGGCCGGATATATGGCTGCAATCTTCACCTGCTCCGCCAAAGCGACCAGACTGCTTTGCAAACCGGGGAGCGTCCATATATGCGCTTGTCGCGTGCGCGCGATCAAGTAATCAGTCTTTGCCGATAACGGCGAGCAGTCGACCAGGCGCAATGATCGGACAGATGAATTGACCTGACAGGGCAAGAAGATCTTGGTCGCCTGTGACCAGATAGTCTGCCTTGCCGACAACGGCCAGTTGCAGGAACGGAAGGTCATCCGGATCCCGGCACTTGCGAACCTTGGGCAACTTCGCAGGCAGGCGCACGCTTGTGCAGTAAGGCAGGTAGTCGGCGAGCAACTCCCGTTGCTCATCGATGGAGAGGTTGAACTTCGGGCAGGTCAATGCGCGAATGAGCTCGACGGCCGTGGCGCGCGAGGCGAGTGGCAGGCAACGCCTATCTTGCCAGGCCAGCCGCAGCGGGGCGAGTCGGCTGTGTGCAAGAACCAATGCCGAGAGCGCTACGTTCGTGTCGACCACTGCACGTGGCGCAGGGCTCGTTTCTTGGACTTGGCGGCGGTCCTTCTTGCCCACATGACCGCGTCGGCAACGTCCTGTTCACTCAAATCCAGCTCGGCGAGCTTCGCGCGTACGGCGTCCGCCCGCAGGATGCGCACGGGAGTGAGAATGATTCGACCATCCCGCGCCTCGACTTCGAAGTATTCTGCGGCGCCCACGGCATTGGTAATGCTCTTGGGCAACGTAAGCTGGTTCTTGGACGTGACTTTCGCAAGCATTGATTCTCCTTGCATTACGACTGTAAGGATTCCTCACTTCAACGCTCGCTTGCGAGCGACGCAGGATGTCTCCCCGGCCCCGGGTCGGATGTACAAGGCGCGCTTACGAATTACTCAATACCTCGAGTATTCTTATTCAATGCACTGAGTAAACCGCAGGCCAGCCGCCCGGGGCCCCGCCGCCGTACTGGTCACTGGCGTTATAATCACGCAAGTTACCATTCCACCCGGCGGTTTCGCATGCCCTTCCTGGAGCTTCTCGAGCGCGGCCTGGACGCGGTGAATGAGCGCCACCCGGAAATGCCGCGAGGCGCAGTGACGCTCGCTCGGCTCGGATACCACGTG
>JBAVOG010000796.1:0-1898 GCA_049691875.1 Burkholderiales bacterium
CGCCTGGCCCGCCTCGACGCGACGCAGCGCCGCCTCCCAACTCTTCTCGAGCTGCGCGGCGATCAGGCGATTGTCGGGATCGCAGGCAGCGTAACGCCGCTCCGCGAGCGAGGCTTCATATCGGGCCTGCTGCAGTTCGAGTTCAACGATGCGCCGTTGCTCGCCGCGACCTTCCATGGCTCTTCGTTCGGCCTCCACCGCCGCCTCGATCGCCATCGGCTCGACGGCGCGGATCAGTTCCCGGGCGATCGCCGCATCGACACGCAGGCCGCCGAACCTAAAGCACCGGGGCAGCCCGAGCATCTGGTTGACACGATCACAGCGATAGACGGGCTGTCCCGGCGGACGGCCCGAGTAGCTCACCATCAGCCGGCGGCCGCATCGGCCACACGATAGCAGCCCAGCCAGCAACGCGCGTCCGCCACGCCCGGACTTCGCACCGTCCACCATGCCATAGGCGTTGACCGCGAGTTGCTTCTGGTTGCGTTCGAACTCCGCCCAGTCGATGTAGCCTTCGTGGTGATCCTTCAGCAAGACCGCCCATTCCTCAAGCGGTTTGCGGTGGCCGTAGCTCTTGCGCGCGCGCCCGTCGACGATCTCGGTGCGCTTCTCACCTTTGCCGTAGGCATAGGCGCCGGCATGGAACGGGTTCTTGAGCACCGAGATGACGTTGCGGTAGCGGATCGGAGTCCACTCGAAGGCGACGAGCTTCTTGCCGTCGGAAGGCCGCGGGAAATGGACCTGGTCCGCCGTCATCGACAGCAGCACCTGCCGTGCGCTGCCCAGCTCGCGAAACCGCGCGAAGATCAACCGGACCACTTCCTGAATCCGCAGGTCGGGATCCAAGCCGAGGCCGATCTCGCGATGCCAGATGTAGCCGATCGGCACGCCGATGCGCAACTCGCCACGCCGGGCCTTGGCGCGGGCAGCGTCGAGCATGCGCGCCCGGAGCACCCCGAGTTCGAACTCGCTGATGCTCCCCTTCATCCCGAGCAACAGCCGATCGTTCGGCCGGCAGGGGTCGTAGACCCCGTCCAGGTCGATCACCCGCGCCTCGACCAGGCCGCAGAGCTCGAGCAGGTGATGCCAATCGCGACCGTTGCGAGCGAGCCGGGAGGCGTCGAAGCACAACACCGCCCCGACCTCGCCGGCGCACAGCCATGCCACCAGTCGGTCGAAGCCAGGCCGCGCCACCATCCCGCTGGCGGAGCGGCCGAGATCGTCGTCGATCACCTCGACGTCGCGGAATCCTCGGCGGCGCGCGACGTCAACGAGTTCGTACTGTCGCCGTTGGCTCTCCAGGTTGGTCTGGACCTGGGCCTGGGTGGATTGCCGAACATAGACCACCGCCTTGCGCTTCAGCACCGCGGTGGGCAGAAGCTCAGCGCTCGTCATCGTCGCGCTCCCTCACCACGACGCCGGCGGCCTCCAACAGCAGGCGGGTCAGCCGGGCGAGCGCCGTCCGTCGCTCCGAGGGGCTCATCCCCCGGAGCCTTTCGGAATCGAACGGCATCCTGAGTTGGCGCGGCGCGGATGGCAGCGCCAGGGTCGGCGGGCTTCTCATCTCGGTTCTCCTGGACGATGGTCGGTTCGTCCAGGAAGCTTCGTCTGAAACCGCCGTCGATGAGCAGACAATGCAACTCGATCAGCGCCGATACGGCAACCCGTGGCCCGCCGAACCCCATCCCGGCGCAGGCGGCCGGATCCAGCATCCATGCCGCCACAACGATGACAACGCCGGGCGAGACCTCGACGTGAACGACATCACCGCCGGCCCGCCGCTCGGCATACTGGCGCCGTACACGGCGCCCATAGAGTGCGTGCCAGCGGTAAAACACTTCGACTTCCTGCCCGACATGGGCAGAATAACTGCGCGATCGCGCCCAAGCGCAGCCCCC
>JBAVOG010000797.1:0-3418 GCA_049691875.1 Burkholderiales bacterium
GTTCTTGCCCTTGGACTCCGCGAATCCGACGCCGGGATCGATCCACAGCGCGAGCAACTGCCCGCCTTCGACCAGTTCCGGGTCACTGGTCGCCTTGTGCGATTGCACGTCCAGCAGGAACCAACCCTCGCCCAGGATATCGGCGACGTCGATGATTCCCGAGGATTCCTCGTCGTTGGTGATGAACTCCGGTTTCTTGGAGTCCGGGTCGAAGATCTTCAGATTGTGAGCGGCAACCTGGATGAGCTCTTGCGTGTCGATCGCGTACAGCCAGATCTTCGCAATGCGGTCGTTGCCACCCGGGTCTTCGTCCATCACGATGCGGCCGAGGCCGTCGATCGCCACGTTGTCGAGCATGCGGTGGCCCTCGTTGCCGCGCAGCAGTATTTCGGCCTTGCCGCCCTTCTCGGGGTCCTCGATATCGTCGAAGCGCAGGCGCCACAGGCGGCAGTTGGTTGTGATGCTCGCCGTGGTGACGAAGTAGAAGTCGTTCTGGTGCTTCGCGCGCGGATCCCAGGCGCCGTCCTCGCAGCGCTGTAGACGAGTCACCCCATTGTCGTTCGAAAGCGCTTCGAGTTCTCCGGTGCTCGTCACATGCGAAACGTCGCCCAGATCGACAAGCTCGAAGCGCCCATGACCGACGTAGCCGCTCGTGGCGTCGCCAAGACCGTACTGGTCGCTTTCTCCCCCGACCGGCATGTCATCGACCACGATCCTGACCCCGTAGAGCCGGCCGTTGGTGAGGCCAGCCCGCTCGATCGGGTGCCCGCTGCTCTGCTTCTTGCCGACATAGAAGTAAACCTCGCTGCCGTTGTTCGGCAGGGGTCCGGTGGCGGCGCTGCTGTCATCCGTGCAGGCGACGATGGTCATGCCCTGCGGGTGCGGACAGGCGACTGCGTTCTCGTAGGCCATCCGCCCGAGGCGGGGAGGTGCCAGGCTTCGCCTGTGTGAGGTCCCGAGGCGATGCGCGCCCAGCCGCGGCCGTCGGTGGTCTCCTCGCCGTTCAGGTAGATCCGGTCCTTGGTGCCCCGGCCGCGGTAGTAGAAGGCGCTTTCCCCGGCCAGATCGCCGGAACAGTGACGCACCCACGCGGTGGTGCCCCTCACGTACTTCTCGGTACCGAATCCCACACGTACACGTCGTTCGGCGAAGTGGTGTGATCCTGGCCGTGCTTGACCTTGAGGGTCTCGGAGTCGATCGTCCAGCGCGACACGAAGGAACCCATGCTGCCATGGCTGCGGACCGTGCCGCTGGTGCCCCCGAGCTCATGGTTCATGAGCAGGGTGAATTCCTTGTGCCCGCTCTTGAAGGCGCCTAGCCCATCGGGAATCCCGACCATGCGGTAGCCCTTGACCGAGTCTCCGGTAGTCAGGATCGAGACGAGCTTCACGCCCGCGATGGACGGGGCGAGGTACGGCTCGAAGCTCGTGCTGGGGCCCTTGTCGGTGCCGTGGGCGGCAGCTTCCGCCGGCGCCAACAGGTTCGAGCCGGCCACCACGAGCGGCGTTGCCAATGCGCCCTTGAGAAACGAGCGACGGGGACTGACTTCTTTGGGATTCATCACGGTTCCTTTCTCTCGCGTGGCGCGAACTTTCGGGAGGGTGTTTGACGACGGCTAGACGAACATCGACGCCACGCACCCTACGCGGCCAGCATTACGCCCGCATGACGTCTCCGTGCGCCGGCAGACGCTGTGCGCCGGAACGTCCATCGCCCGGATGCTCGAAGACTTCGGGATTTCGGCGAAACGGGAAACCGCGGTTGACGATCTGGCGCGGAGAATCGCGGCTAGGGCGACGGCTTCCCGACTTCGACTTCGTGGAGTGCGAGTTCGAGGTCTATATGTCGTGCCGCGTGGCTTGCAAGTGACTGCGGGGGCGCAGCGCTTCCCGCCAAGCGGGACACCTCATCCAACCGCAGGCCAGAGCCGGGTGCCCACGACCGGCGATCCCGGCGTGTGCAACGTGGTGCGAACGATTCGCCCGGTCCATTCCTTCGGGTCCATCACCAGCGATTCGTGAGGCTCCTCGAAATGCTTCGTGCGGGCCTCCAGCGACTCGAACTCGTAGAGCACCGCGTGCTTCGCCCAGCCGACCGAACACAGGAACTTCCGCGTCATCACGACACCGGGCAGCTGCGCCATGACCGGAAACCGATACTGCGCGTACCAGCGGGCGAGGTCGAACTCCTCTTCCACCGATCTGATGCGGAACGATCCGAACTGGATCGCCGGTGCGGGTGTCGAGCCGGGCAACCGTGTATGCGCAGCAGGTCCGTCGATGCGCGCCTCCTCGCAGAGTATCGCGGTGCGCAGGCCCTTCCGTTGCGCCAGGATCTCACTGAACCCACGGGGGAGTGGGCGATCGAGCACGAACGGTTTGATGAACGTGTGCGTCGACGGCGCGCCGACCAGGATCACGAACTGGCTTCCGGTGCCGATATCCGTCGGTGAATGACCCGCGACGTCGTGATAGTTGGCGAGGGCCGCGCCGGGGCCGACATTTCGATAATGCGCGACCCAGGCGTGGCCGGGAATCTGCTTCAGGAACGGCAGGTACTCGCCGTGCAGCCACGCGAGGAAACGGTCTTCCTCGCCGGGTTCCAAGTCGTACCACGTCGCCCAAATTCCCTGATCCATCCGGCTCTCCTTCCAGGCCTTCGCCAAGGCCTCATGCCGCAGCGACCTTTCCGGTGATCGGCGCCTTCGGCCTGCTCGCCTCGCCGGCTTCCACCACGAAGGTGAATTCCAGCTCGGACGATCCGTCGCTCCGCGCAACGTAGTGGCCGATGAGCGCCTTGGTCACGCCGAACTGGCTGTCCGTCTCGAGATACGGATCCTCGGGGTCGTACACCTGCGACGCGATGGTCTTGAATCCGGGCCGGTAGACGAGAAAGTGCAGGTGCGCCGGGCGCATGTTGTGCCGCCCCTGCGCGTCCAGCAGAACGCCGGTCGGCCCGTCCGTCGGCACCGGGTAGCCGGCGGGCTTGACGCTGCGGAACGCAAACGATCCATCGTCGGCGGTGATGAACTTTCCCCGCAGGTTCATGTCGGCCTGGGTCGGATCCTGGTTCTCGTAGAGCCCGACCGGAGAGGAATGCCAGACGTCCACTTCCGCGCCAGCTACGGGATTGCCGTTGGCATCGCGCACCCAGCCCTTGAAGTACAGGGGCACCCCAGGCGTCGGCGAGCGCAGCAGCGACGCACCGTTCGCGCAGCGCGGCGCACCCTCTCGGTAGAAGGGGCCCAGGTTGTTGGCCTGCGTCGGCCGTGTGCCCAGTGCGCCGTTGTTGAGCAGGCACACCAGGTTCGACACACCGAGCGTACCCGACAGCAGCATCGCCTCGTTGTGGCTCGGCGTCGTCTTCTGTCCGATCGAATTGATGAGGTCGATCGCCGCGTGGAATTCCTTCTCGGTGA
>JBAVOG010000798.1:0-3542 GCA_049691875.1 Burkholderiales bacterium
GCCTTGGGCATTGCGTTGCGGTAGAATTGCGCGCCCGGAGAGGTGGCCGAGTGGTTGAAGGCGCACGCCTGGAAAGCGTGTGTACGGTAATACCGTACCGAGGGTTCGAATCCCTCTCTCTCCGCCAATTTCCGATTCCACGCCAGCTCAGGCAGTCCTAAGAAGCGCTACAAACACCCTGAATCCCAGGGTTTTTCGCTCTCACAGCGTTTCATAGGCTCTCGGTATGTCTCAACTCGACACAGGTAACTTTGAGGGTATCTGCGTCGCCGACACCGGGAGTTACCCCAATGTTGACCGAAACGCAGGTGCGCAACGCCAAACCCACGGATCGCCCGCGAAAGCTCTATGACTCGCGTGGTCTCTTTCTACAGGTGATGCCGCATGGTGGGCGGTGGTGGCGCTTCAGCTACCGATTCCACGACAAGAACAAAACCCTGTCCTTGGGCATCTACCCCGACGTCTCGCTCGCCAAGGCCCGGGCGCGTCACCAGGAGGCGCGCGAGCAGCTCGCGGAAGGTATCGACCCCTCGGCGGCGAAACGTGCGCTCGGCCGGGACTTCGAAACGGTGGCACGTGAGTGGTTCGCGCACTGGAGCTTGGGCCGCAACCAGCGCTACGCCCATTACGTCGTCGCGCGGCTCGAGGCCGATGTCTTCCCGGACATCGGTTCTCGTCCGCTCTCCGAGTTATCGGCCGCGGCCTTTCGCGATGTTGCGCGCAAAATCGAGCGACGCGGTGCTCTCGATATCGCGAAGCGCGTCCTTCAGAACTGCGGCCAGATCATGCGCTACGCCGTAGCTAACGATTTCGCGAAGCACAACCCGGTCGCGGAGATCAAACCGGCCGATATTCTAAAGTCCCACAAGCGGCGCAACTACGCGCGCGTCGGCGCCAAGGAGCTACCCGCCCTGTTGCGGGCGATCGACGGTTACGTCGGGGGTGAGCATACGCGGCTCGCGCTTCAGCTCATGGCTCTGACTTTCGTGAGGACCTCCGAGCTCATCGGCGCTCGCTGGTCCGAATTCGACCTGAAAGCCGCCCGCTGGGACATCCCCGCCGAGCGCATGAAAATGAGGGCCCCGCACACCGTCCCGCTCAGCACACAGGCGACGGCCGTGCTCGCAAGGCTCGAAGAGATCTCGTTTGCGCGCGAGCTCGTGTTCCCTGGTGACCTCGATCCAAGAAGGCCCATGAGCAACAACACCCTGTTGTTCGCCCTGTACCGTCTCGGTTATCGCGGGCGCATGACCGGTCACGGTTTCCGAGGCGTTGCCTCGACGATTCTGCACGAGCAGGGCTGGCCACATGCCCACATCGAGCTCCAGCTTGCGCACCAGCAGCGCAATGGCGTCAGCGCCGCCTACAACCACGCGCTCTACTTGGAGCCCCGCATGAAGATGATGCAGGCGTGGGCGCATCATCTTGAGGTGTTGCGTTCGCAAAAGCCGGATGGCGATCGCGAGCACGCCGTCGGATCGCCCGGTGCGGGGATCTGAGGGTGCCTACGTCCGCGCGTACTTCCGTGGGCGTCCACGCGGGCGTCTAGCCTCGCTGCGGTGTGTTTCTGGCGCGTGATAGTTTTCCGGATCGGCGATCCACGTCTGCAGTGCGACACGGGACCACGCGCAAGCACGGCCTCCCAAGTGCACGGGCGGGGGAAATCGTCCGGCGGCGATGCGCCGATACAGCGTCGGGCGCGTGAGAGATGTCAGGTGCAGCACGTCGCGCAGCCGGAAGTAGGCGGGTACCGTCAAAGCGGCATGATCCTCGCTACCCCGGAGCGCGATTTCAGCGGACGCTTCTCGATCGGATCTATTGGTCACGAAGTCCCGGTTACGTTGTCGGTGATGAGATACTCTCCGAGCGCATAGCGAAACGCATGGAGTGAAATCAGGGAAGAAATCCCCCTAATCGGTGCCGTCGATTTCGAGTTTCCCGCGACGGTGCAGCGGGCCAAGAGCTGATCCGCGAGTTTGCGGCTTGAGAGGGTAGATACTTCGCGGGCACCGCATCCCGCGTTGTGATCGCTCAACCAATTTCTTGCGTTCGTAGCCACAAATCCGCCATCGCTCTGCGCGTGCCGGGGCGTAACGTCGATCCCGCCATTCGTCGCAAGGGTGCGAGGCTATGGAGAGCGGGTCGGCGTCGCGGCCGCGTGCCCCACCCTTCATCGATCCGCCGGGCTACGCACGCCATCGGCCCGAAGCAACGTTGCTCTATCGGCTCGTCGAGCGGCATTACCCGGAGTTCGTCGCCGCGCGCGAAGCGGCAGGCCGATCGCTGCCGAAGTACGTGCGGGAGGAGTTCGAGGCGTACCTAAAATGTGGCCGCCTCGAGCACGGTTTTCTGCGCGTGCGCTGCGAGGACTGCCACGCCGAGAAGCTCGTCGCGTTCAGCTGTAAGCGCCGCGGCTTCTGCCCCTCCTGCGGCGCACGACGGATGACGGACAGCGCTGCGCTCCTCGCGGACGAGGTGTTGCCGGCGAAGCCTATTCGCCAGTGGGTGTTGTCGCTGCCGTTTGCGCTGCGGTTCTTGCTGGCCACGGACCCCGAAGCACTGACGCTGGTGCTCGGGATCGTCTACCGGACGATCTCGGCCTACATTCTCACGAAGGCGCGACTCACGCGCGCGAGCGGCGCGGCGGGCGCCGTGACGCTGATCCAGAGATTTGGGTCCGCGCTCAATCTCAATATTCACTTCCACATGCTCGTGCTCGACGGTGCGCATCTCGTCGGTACCGGGCCGCCGGTGTTCCGGCGAATCGAGCCCCCACGTCAGGAGGAGCTGCAAGCGCTGGTTGAGCGGCTGGCCGAACGCATCGGCCGCGCCCTCGAACGCCAGGGCCTCTTGGCTCGCGATACCGAGAACAGTTATCTAGAGTTCGGCCCTAACGCGGGCGGCCCACTGGAGGATCTGATCGGCCACTCGATCACGTACCGAGTGGCGATGGGCCCGCGGGCGGGGCAGAAGGTGTTTTCGTTACAGACCGTGCCGGCGCGAGCGGACGAGCCAAGGAGAGGGGTCGCGCAGTACGCGGGGTTCTCGCTCCATGCGGGGATTGGCGTAGAGGCCGAGCAGCGAGAGAAGCTCGAGCGACTCACGCGCTACGTGAGTCGCCCGCCGGTGGCCATCGAGCGGCTCGATCTCACGGCGCAGGGACAGGTTCGCTACCGACTGAAGACTGCGTACCGCGACGGGACGACGCACATCGTGCTCGAACCCTTGGACTTCATCGCTCGCCTTGCAGCGCTGGTGCCGCCGCCGCGGGTCCACCTAACCAGGTATCACGGCGTGTTCGCGGCGCACGCGGCGTTGCGAGCGGAGATCACCCCGGGAGGAAGAGGGACAGGGGCACAGGAGGGATCCGCGGCGCCGCAGCGGCGAGCGTCGAAGGACATTCGCATGAACTGGGCACGGCGCCTAAAGCGGGTGTTTGGAATAGAGATCGAGCAGTGCGTGCGCTGCGGTGGGCGCTTGAAAGTGATTGCGAGCATCGAGGAGCCGCAGCTGATCGAACGCATTCTCACGCACCGGCGTGA
>JBAVOG010000799.1:0-3295 GCA_049691875.1 Burkholderiales bacterium
GTCGTCGGAATTATTTGCAATTCGCGATGGAGCAGCGGCTTGCGCGATAGCGTATGCGTGCTAACGGCTTGATTTCTTGGAGTTCAGGAAAGGGCGGCTCGGATATTGCTCTGCCTCCTGTAAAGCATCGCGGGCCCGAACGAAAGCGATCGGGCTGCCAGGCAACCGGCATCAAGACGACGGCATCAACGCAGCGAGTGCGCCATTACAATCGGATTGCAGGGGCTAGATTTGGATAAAGTGGCCAAGAAATTGGTCGCCGCGGCGCTGCGTCTAGGGCGTGCGACCAACCGTAAGATGTTCCGACACTCGGTGAATCGGCAACGCGGGATTTTGATCGCCGTGCTTCAAAGAATTTCGCAGATATCGAGCGTTAGTCGAGAAATTGACATAGGGTTCACCCGGCAACGAGTTTGGTGGTTGCGGTGTAGGGAATCGTTTACTATCTTATTGTTATGCAAAAAACGCGGCGCAAGCTGATCAAAGGCGCGCTCGCCGCCACGGTCGTCACTGCCGCTGGATGCGGCGGCGGTGGGGGAAGTGGTGGGGGCGGCGGAAACCTTCCGTCTGGACTGGGCGCTGGCGATCCATCGACTTTTGCGGTCCCGTCCCAGGCCCAAGCGCTCGGGAGCCTCAACGCGTGCATCGTCCGGAGCACCCGAGAAGCCGAAGCCACGCAGGTTCAAACGCTTACTCAGTTCGATGACACCTTCCTGCGAGGAACACTGCAGGTTGCCGACGGTCTAGTTCCCACGTCAGGCAGCGGAACCGTCGACGGTCAATTCTTCCTCGACGGAAGCAAGAACTGGCGCCAGATCGTGAACGGCGGCACGACTTCAGTGGCGACTCAATGGACAGAACTCACCGCGCAACCGAAGACCGTGCAAGAAATGTACGCGTTGCTCGCGATCGACGATTCCGGCAACATCATTCAGACTAGGCTTGAGGGACCTGAGGGAAGCGTGGCGACGGATTCGTGCTGGCACTCGGTCTCCCCGGCCGCCGGCGCCAGAATCGGTTAGCAAAAGGCGGAATGCCCGTTGCACATCGGGACGAGCGCTGGGAGGCGTCGCTCGCCTCCGAAGTGCGGTTTCGGCGCCTCGACGGGGAAGCGCTGATCTTCAATCCGGCTCGCTGGGAAACACGGCTGCTCACTACCGTCTCGGCAGCCGTGTTCGAGGCGCTCAGGAGGTCTCCCGCAACCGCCGAAGAGCTCGCCGCGAAGGTCGCGACCCTGGAACCGGCCGGAGCGTCCTCCGCAGAAATGCTGGAGAGAGTGCGCGAGATCCTGAACGAATTGAACCGGCTCGACCTCGTTCGACCGTGCGCAGGCTTCCCAGATGCAGGTCGGTGACCTCGACACCGCCACACTTGAGCGAGAGCTCGCGGGCGAGGGAATTGCGCTCGATCTCGGAGCGGCGCGCGTGCGAGTGCGCGCCCAGGTGCCGGGCTTCGCCGAGGCGTTACGCACCGTGTACTGGGCGTATCCGGCCGAAGAACCCTCGGGATTCTTCGACATCACCGTTCGCATCGATCGGCCGCGCGGGATTCGACGTTTTGTGAGCCCACAGGTCAGGTTCTTCGTGGACGGCGAGTGGCCATTCGAGCCGTTTCCTTCCGACACCCACTTGCCGCTCCTCGAATGGGGCATCAACCACTGCTTCGCCGCGCGTTGCCACGATCACCTGGTGCTTCACGCGGGGGTAGTCGAGCGGCGAGGCCACGCCGTGGTGTTGCCCGCGCTGCCCGGCTCGGGAAAGAGCACACTGACAGCCGCGCTGGTATGCCGTGGATATCGGCTACTTTCGGATGAATTTGGCGTCCTGCGGCTCTCGGCCGATATGGCGGTGCCTATGCTGAAGCCCCTGGCGCTCAAAAACGAGTCGATCGACGTGATCCACGCATTCGCTCCAGGGGTGGTGCTTGGCCCGCGGTTCCCGAAGACACGCAAGGGGATGGTCGCGCACATGGCACCTGACGCGGCGAGCGTGGCGAGGCGGCGGACATCGGCGCGCCCGTCACTTATCGTGTTCCCGAAATACACTGCCAACACGGAGCTACAGTGCATTCCCGTGCCCCGTTCGAGGGCGTTCACGAGGCTCGCGGTCAACTCGTTCAACTACGCGAAGCTCGGACCACAGGGCTTTGATGCGGTCGGCGACCTCGTCGAGTCCTGCGAGTGCTATAGTCTTCGGTACTCCAGTCTAGACGAGGCGGTCGAGACGGTGGACGAACTGATCGAGATCGTTTCGGAGGACGATTTCACGGCGCCTCGCCGTGAGGTGCTTAACCGATAGGTTTCCAGCATGGATGGCAACCCATCCCTGCGCGCTGGTGCGGCGCCGCTTCTCCTCGCGCTGCTCGCGCATCCGGAGCGGGCTCCTTCGCTCGATGCCGGTCAATGGGACCTTCTCATCCGGGTGGCGCGATCCACAAGGCTGCTCGCTGAGCTCGGCGTCCGCGTGGAACGTGTAGGTGTTCTCGATCAAATCCCCACGCGGGTGCGCGCGCACGTAGATTCCGAGCGCGTCGTCGTTCGACATATCCAAAAACACGCGGAAATCGAGCTCCGACGGCTTTCGCGGCTATTGGAGCAGCTCGATGTCTCGGCCATCTTGCTCAAGGGGGCGGCATATATCGCACAGAGGCTCCCAATCGCCGAAGGTCGCTCGATGGGCGACGTGGACGTCATGGTGCCTCGCCCCCAAATCGATCGCGTCGAGGTGGCTCTAAAGGAGGAAGGATGGGTGATGGCGTCGATGGACGCATACGACGAACGCTATTACCGCGAATGGACGCACGAGATCCCCCCGCTGCGCTTTCCCGGTCATCCAATGGAGCTTGACGTCCATCACACGATCCTCCAGCAGACGGCGCGGTTGAAGCCCATTGTGCCCGAGCTGTTCGCGGAGTCGGAACTGCTGCCGCGAGGAACCTTCCGCGTCCTGTGCGCAGAGGATCAGCTCCTACACGCCTCGGTGCATCTTTTCCAGGACTCCGACTGTGCAAATCGACTACGCGACCTAGTGGATATCGACGGACTGCTTCGGCATTTCGCCAGCAAGGACAGCTTCTGGGACGGTCTGATCAGGCGCGCAAAGCTGCACGGCCTCGGGCGACCGCTTTTCTATGCGGCGTACTTCTGCGAGCGGTTGCTCGGAACGCCCGTACCACCCGTCATCTGGTACAACCTTGAAAGCGTGGCGCCGAACGTCGGCGTCCGCTGGCTCATGAGCGTCCTCGTGCCGCGAGCATTGCTTCCCTCCCATCCCGACCGGGAACCGCCGGTATCAGC
>JBAVOG010000800.1:0-5076 GCA_049691875.1 Burkholderiales bacterium
CAGGCGTCGGCGCCAAGGTAGGCGCGCTTTGGCGCGCGTCGCGTGAGCTGTCGATCGGAGCGACGGCGGCAACGAAGATCTCGTTGCCTGCACGAAATGGCTATGCGAACGTGAACATGATTGCGGCAGGGCTCGGAATCGTGCGGTACAACGACGCTCAGCTGAACGGTTTTGCGTTACCGCCGGAAGTCGCGGTCGGCGCGGCGTGGCAAGCCACCGCGCGCCTGCTCCTCTCAGGCGAGGTCACGTGGCTCGGCTGGTCACATGCGTTGCGCTCGACGACACTCATGTTGTCGCAGCCCGTGAATCCGGCCGCGCCCCAAGCACTCTCCCAGACCGCTGCCGTCGACGCGCACGACCAATGGGTGCTCGCGCTCGGTGCAGCTTACACTTCCAGCCCGACCCTCACGTTCTACGGTGGGGTCAACTATGCGCGAGCGCCGGTACCACCGCAGAACCTCACGCCGCTGCTGGCGCCGATCGGAGAGCTTCACTTCACCACCGGCTTCAAGAACGCATTTTCGCCAGGCTGGTCGATCAGCGGCGCCCTCGAGTACCTCGCGCCGAACAGCGTCAGCTACAACAACCCTGCCTCGCCGCTCGGCCCGAGCACCGAGCGCCTCTCTTACGTCGCGTTGTACGTGATGGTGAGCCGCAGATGGTAGACCGACAAAGCGCCCTGCCGCCAAAGGTCTCGCGTCCGTCCGCCGCCGGGCTCGTTGAGCGCGAGCGCCTTTTCGTGCTTCTGGACCGCTTTCGCCGGCGCCCGATCACCTGGGTCGAGGGTCCGCCGGGCGCCGGTAAGACATCGCTCGTGTCGAGCTGGATCGAGGCGCGCAGGTTGCCGTGCCTGTGGTACCAAGTGGACGCGGGGGACAGCGATCCGGCGACTTTCTTTCACTACCTGCGCTTGGCGGCGCCGGCTGGCACTCTTCCGCTTCCGGCGCTTACGCCCGAGCATTTGCCTGATCTTTCCGGCTTCACGCGACGATTCTTCAGCGCCCTCGGCGAACGCCTGGCCGCACAGACGGTGATTGTGCTCGACAACTTCCAGGACGCGGCACGGGACGCTCCGCCGGCATCGCTAGTGTGCGATGGCCGCCAGGAGCTCCCAGAAAGCGTCACGCTCGTCATTCTCAGCCGCACTGATCCGCCAACGTCTTTTGCCGAAGCGATCGCGCACGCCGATCTCGCCCGCATCGGGTGGGACGACTTGCGGCTCAACGTGGAGGAGACGCGTCAGCTCGCCGGGCTCGACCGCACCGCGGGCGAAGTGCGGGCGCAGGCGCTGCGCGAGCGAACCGGTGGCTGGGCGGCGGGACTACGTCTTGTGCTCGAGAGTCGCTCCAACGAGGAAACTCGCGCCAGCCTGTCCGAAGCACCCGAGGCGGTCTTCGAGTATCTGGCTGCCGAAGTCTTCGATCGCTCACCGCCGGCCTGGCGCGAATTCTGGCTCGCCACCGCATACCTTCCGCGCTTTGATGCAGCGATGGCTACTGCGCTCACGAACCGAGACGACGCTCCGCAATGGCTGGAGTGGCTGGCAAGCAGACGATACTTTGTCGAACGGCGCGTCGGCGACTCGCCGACTTATCAGTACCACGCGCTGTTCGCCGACTTCCTGCGCCGGCAGCTTGAGCGACATTCCGACGCGGCCGCTCGGCAACGGCTCGCCCGACGCTCCGCAGAGCTCCTCGTCGAAGCGGGCGACGCAGAGTCGGCCTTCCCGCTGTACTGCGATCTCGGCGATTTTCAAGCGGCGATACCCGCGGTCTTGCGCGGCGCGCCCGAGCTTCTCGCGCAAGGACGCTGGCAGACCCTGCAAGCCGCTCTCATGGCGCTGCCCGAATCACTGGTCGGCGAGCTTCCTTGGCTCACCTTCTGGCTCGGCGCAGCGCAGTCGATGATCAATCCGCCGCTCGCGCGGATCACTCTCCAGCGTGCACATCATCGTTTCGTCGAGACCGGAGACCTGACCGGTCAGGCGATGAGCGTGTCTGCGGTCATCGAGGCGTACTTTGCGGAATGGGACCACTTGGCGGAGCTCGGACCGTGGGTCGAGGCAGCCGAGCAGTTGAGCAGCGCGGGCATCGACTTTCCCGCCCCCACAGCGGAACTCCGATTCTGCGCAAACGTCCTGAGCGCGCTCATTCACTGTCGCCCAGCGAATTCGCTTGCGCCAGCAATGGCCCGTCGCGCGCGGGAACTCGTCGAGCTCGACTTCGGCGCGAACGAGAAGCTCGCTGCGGGCTCGCAGCTGCTGCACTACCGCGCCCTGTCCGGCAATATCCAGGCAGCGACGGAGCTCGCTGAGGCGCTGAAGCCCCTGCTCGGTCGTGCCGACGTCACACCGCTCGTCCGACTCACGATGGATCTGGGCCTGACGTTTTACCGCCTTTGCGCTTACGACCTCGCCGGTGCGCTGCAAGCCAACCTCGATGCCCGGCGAATCGTCCACGAGAACGGGTTCGCGTTTGCCGACGCAATCACCCGCCTGTGGGAGATATGGACCCGGGCAGACGCCGGTGATCTTCGGGCGGCGTCGGCTCTGCTGGACGAGATCGAACCGCTGGTCGCGCACGCTCGCGCCAACGAGATCGCTCTTTTCAGGTTTCTCAAGTCCTGGTTCGCGCTCTCGCGGGGCGAGCCACGTGTAGCCCTGCACAACGCGGAGCTCGCCGTACAGACCATCACCGGCAAAGAAACGTATGGACCCGCCGTCTTTTCCCACGGCGCGCTGGCTCTTGCCGCTGCGGAATGCGGCGAAACGGAGCGTGCGCAATACGCTCTCGCTCGAATGCGCACTTGGGTGGCGGGGCTCGACCGAGGCGCAGTGCGCGTCTTTGCATTGATGGTCGAAGCCGAGGTCATGTTCCGTGTCGGCCACCACGATCCCGCGAACGACGCCCTCCAAGAGGCGCTGGCGACCGGGCGCCGCACCGATAGTGTCTGCGTCGGCTTGCTGCAGCCCGACATTTTGGCGCGCCTGTGCGCACGAGCCCTGGAAGCCGCCATCGAAACCGAGTTCGCGAGGCGGTTGATTGCCACGCGGGGATTGCGGGCTCCGCTGCCGGACAGCCCTGCCTGGCCCTGGCCAATCCGCATTCATGCACTGGGGCGTTTCGAGATCGTGGTTAACGGTGAGGTGTTGCGCCATGCCCGCAAGGCGCAACGCCGCGTGCTCGATCTCCTGAAGGCGCTCGTCGCTCTCGGCGCCGACGGCGTCAACCGGGACGCGATTGGCGCCGCCCTGTGGCCTGACTCTGATGGCGATGCCTCGAGCGATGCTTTCGACGTAACGCTGCACCGGCTACGCAAGCTCCTCGGTCGCGACGAAGCGATGCAGCTCGCACACGGTATGCTGCGCGTGAATCGCGATGTCGTATGGGTCGACGCCTCCGCCTTCGAGCGGCTCGCCGCCAAGGCAAATGGCGAGCATGGCGACCTGGACGTCGAGGCCGCCGAACGCGCCCTTGCACTATACGCCGGGTCATTTCTGCAGAACGAAGAAGACGCGCCCTGGCTGCTGCCGGCGCGCGAGCGGCTTCGCAGTCGCTACACCCGCCTCGCAATCCGCGCCGCTCAGCACTACGAGCGCAGGGGAGGGCCCGGGCGAGCGGTCGAGATCTACTCAGCTGCGCTGGAAGCCGAACCGCTCGCCGAGGATCTGTACCGGCATCTCATGACAACACTCTTTGAGCAGGGCCGGCACGCTGAGGCGTCCAACGTTTACCAGCGGTGCCGACACATGCTTTCCGTCGTGCTCGGCGTTTCGCCGTCGCGCGAGACCGAGGCGGTATTCGCCTCGATTACCCGGGCCGCGTAGCCGTTCCTGCGCGTTCGGACCACGCGGCCGATTGGGGCTACGCGAGCACGGTGCCCTGCTCTGGTGCAGGCGCTCGACCGAGCTGGTACACGACGGTGCGCGCGCGACCTGGCATGTAGGAATCGGCGACGATCGGGCATTTCGGGTTGCGGTAGCCGCCCTTCTCGAGCGTGTCGTCGTGTGCGACATCGTGCCAGAGACCGCACCACACCGGGCGGAACTGCCAGCGTACGTAGCCGGTGCGTGCCGCCACGTCGACGAGGTCTTCCGCGTCGGGCACCTCGCTCACCACGACCGGCTCGCCATTGATCTCGATCGGCGAAACGCCGAACGCGGTCATGCAGTCGAGACGCTCCTGAATCCCGGCCGCCGGGCGGCCGCAGGGACGGGACTCGATTCGCGAGAGGTCCGATGCGCCGAGCTCCCACGCCGTCTCGAGCGCTTCGTTCTCGAGGTCCTGGAACCGCTCCCACAGGGAATTCACCTGCAACGCCGACGTCGGCACCGGCTGGTGGGCGACGGCGTTGCCTTCGGCGGCCAGCTTCACCTCGACGAACGCGTGCCAGTGCAGGTTCACGACGACCGGCGTGTTGGCGTAAGGCGTGGCCGTGATCGTGATGCCGGCAAGCGGCAACCGGTTCACGACGAGCTGATCCTCGATGATCTCCAGAAACGACTTCATGAGGCCCTCCGAATTTCACGGATGAGTAATCTCTAGCACGGCGCTTCCGTCTCCGGTTGCTAGCAGGCGGCGGTCGCGAGTGCCAACGCGAGGTGCCGGGACTGCGGCATGCGCGTCTTCTGCGCCCTCGTGCTGTCATGGGATGCAAGCTTCGCGCCTGCACGGCGCGCCCGGATACCACATGTGACATATGCCCGAAGGCGGCGTTTCTGGCGTCGCAGTGCGCGGTGGCTGCAGTGTGGATCAGTCTTTGGAGCGGACGGACTCTCGGTGCGGACCGCGGGCGACCCGTGGGCGGGTCTTGCCGGCGCGCTTGGCCGACGACGACTTGCGCGAGCGGCGCGGCGGTTCCGCCTTCAATCCCGCCAGAAAGGTATCGATGAGCGCGGGCGCCGCGACACCGAGATCGAATCGATTCGGCGTCTCGACCCAGCTTCGCATCAGACCGGTCACGAACGCGTACAGTCCCTGGGCGGCAAGGCGCGTGTCGGTGCCGGCCGGCAGCTGACGCCGCGCTACCGCCTGCTCGAACGCCGCTTCGCAGCTGCGCAAGCATTCCTTGCGGTCC
>JBAVOG010000801.1:0-2049 GCA_049691875.1 Burkholderiales bacterium
GGCCAGCGCAAGGCCCTTGCGTCGACGCAATCCGGCGAGTTGCCTGGCGAGCGCAGCCTCCGCGGTCCGGGCGGTCGCGGATTTCGTGCCTGCCGGCGCCTCGATCCATCCCTGTTCGTTCGCGGAGATCGCGCGCCCGAGCGTGTACATGGCGCTCGCCGCGTCCACGATCGACCGATAGCCGGTGCAGCGACAAAGATTTCCGGCGAGCGCGTCGTTCACTGCGCTGCGATCGGGTGCAGGATCGGTCTTGTACAGCCCGAAGAGCGACATGACGAATCCGGGTGTGCAGAAGCCGCACTGCGATCCGTGACCGTCGGCCATCGCCTGCTGGACCGGATGCAGTGCGCCGTCGCGCGCCCGCTGCAGGCTCTCCACGGTGATCAACGCCTTCCCGTCGAGAGTGGGGAGGAACTGTATGCAGGAGTTGATTGCGCGATACCGGACCTTGCGCCCCACGAGTTCCGCAATCACGACCGTGCAAGCGCCACAATCGCCTTCTGCGCAACCTTCCTTCGTGCCGGTGCGACCCAGGTCTTCGCGCAGGTGCTGCAGGACGGTCCGCGTGGGATCGACGTCGCGCACGGTCCGAATCTCGCCGTCCAGCACGAAGCGAACCGCGCGGTTCGCATTCTGAGCGTTTCGCACGCGTGGCATGATGTCTGCAGACGTTCGTTTCGCGTTCGAGTTGCAGCGCACGTCCCGCGTGCACCCGTGCGGGACTCCCGCTGAGTCCAGGTCGAATGCTACGTCAATTGAACTGCACGAGCGAGATCCCGGCGAAGATCAAGGCCGTGCCGGTGATCCGTCGGGATGCACGTTGCACCAATGGCGTGCAATATCGATCCGGCGGCAGATCCAGACCCGATCGTGCCGCTCCACGTGGTCGAGGAAGCGCTGTAAGGCCACGAACCGGCCCGGCCGTCCCAGCAGGCGGCTGTGCATGCCGATCGACATCATGCGCGGCGACTCCGCGCCTTCCGCGTAGAGCACATCGAACGTATCGCGCAGGTAGGTCAGGAACTGTTCGGCCGTGTTGAAACCCTGCGGCGTGGCAAAGCGCATGTCGTTCGCATCCAGCGTGTACGGGACGACGAGATGCGGCACCTTGCGACCCTCCGGGGTGGTCACGGTCGTCCAGAACGGCAAATCGTCGCCGTAGTAATCCGAGTCGTACATGTACCCGCCATGCTCGACCACGAGGCGACGCGTGTTCGGGCTGTCGCGACCCGTGTACCAGCCGAGCGGCCATTGCCCGTCGGTCATGCGGCGAATGATCTCGGTGCCGCGGCGCATGTGCTCGCGCTCGGTGGCCTCGTCCACGTCCTGATAGTGGATCCAGCGCCAGCCATGGCACGCAATCTCGTGCCCCAGCGCCACGAACGCCGCCGTGAGCTCGGGATTGCGCTCGAGAGCCATGGCGATGCCGAATACGGTCAGCGGAAGCTTGCGTCGCTCGAAGTCGCGCAGGATCCGCCAGACGCCGACCCGCGAGCCGTATTCGAAGATCGATTCCATGCTGAGGTGACGCGCGGGATAGGACTGCGCGCCGATGATTTCGGAGAGGAACTGCTCCGAGCCGGCGTCACCGTGCAGCACGGAGTTCTCGCCGCCTTCCTCGTAGTTGAGCACGAATTGAACCGCGATCCGCGCCCCGCCCGGCCAGCCCGCGTGCGGCGGGTTGCGACCGTAGCCGATGAGGTCCCGCGGGTATTCGGACGTCACGTTCTCGCTCCTGAGCGCATGTGGCGAAGGGGGTTCGACGAGCAACGCGACCGGACTGCAGCACTCCATGCCGGTGCAACGCGGCCCATAATGGTGCACGGCGCTCGTCGCGCGAATCTTATACTACACTCCAACGTCCACCGCGCCACTCGACACCCCGTGCCGATTCGAATCGCAGAGATCAATGCCATGCGTCCCGCAGAATTCGTGGCGGCGCTCGGCGGCGTGTTCGAGCACTCGCCGTGGATCGCGGAGCGGGCCTTCGCCAGCCGGCCGTTTGCCGACACTGGAGCGCTCCACGCGGCGATGGTCGACGTCGTACGC
>JBAVOG010000802.1:0-6089 GCA_049691875.1 Burkholderiales bacterium
GGCCAGACCCGCGCGTGCAGCGGCGGCCGCGGCCGCCGAGCCGCCCGGCCCGAGACCGATCACCAGAGCATCGCAGGTGCGTGGCCGCGCGGTCATGTGGCCCGCAAGGCCTGTGCGACGGCCACCGCGAAATCGGAAGGCTTCACCGCGGGCATCTCGATCTGGCGCCCATGAAAGAACCGGGCGATGGTGGGCGCGATGTTGTCCACGGTGCAATCCTTGAGTGCCGTCTCGAGATCCCGAATCGTTCGCGGTGGATTCACGAACAGATCCCCGCTGAAGCACACCTGCTTGATGCGCTCGCCGGGACGGTCATAGGCGACGGCCGCCCGCAGGACACCCGCGCTGAAGTGATGCGTGCCCTCGACCACCGGCAAGTCGGAGCGCGGCTTCTGAACCATGTTCACCCACTCCGGGGCATCGATCTCCTTGAGGGCTTCGCGAAACAGCCGTACCTCCTGCGGAGAGAGTTCACCCGGCTCGAACTCGACGCCCAGCCCGGATGCAAATTCGACCGTGATCCGGTGCTTGATCTTGTCGAGCGGCGGGACGATTCCGAGCAATTCCCGCAGATTGACGACTCGCGCACGCGCGCCCGCGATGGCCTGCGGCGAAAGCATCTCGGCCGGCAGCCGCAGGCAGCGCAGCATCCGCTCGATGTCGAAGTCGAGCAACAAGGTGCCCTGGTAGAGGAGCGCATTCCCGTCGAAGGCGCCGCCCGTACCGGCGATCTTCCGCCCGTCCACTTCGATGTCGGTAAGGGGCCGGTAAACCGCCTTCACGCCGAGCGCGGAGACCGCTCGCGCCGCCACTTCGCAGATGCGCCGCGAAACATCCGCCATGTCGGTCGTTCCGAGCTCGGACTTGGCGACGTAGAGCTCCCAGCCAAGCACGGATTCGTCCATGTATATCGCGCCACCGCCCGTGACGCGTCGCTGGATATCCACGCCGTTCGACCGGCAGAAGTCGACGTCGAGCTCCTGCTCGACGCTCTGATGGTATCCGAGCAAGGCGGACGGTCCGAACTGAAGAAAGCGCAACGTGCTCGAGACGACACCGCGATTGCGCGCTTCCAGAATCGCGCGGTTCAGCGCGAAGTTTTCCGCCGCACGGCGCGTACCGGTGTCGATCAGCCGCCAGGTGGAGGCCATCGGCGCCCTCTTATCCGCGTCTCATGCCGCAACCACCGGGATTCCGGCCAGCGTCCGCGCGCCGCGCCGCCGGCCGGAGTCACGGAGGAACTCTTCGACGTCCACCGTGAGCGCGTCGCGCCCTGCTTCCAGCGCGAGCACCTCGTCGCCCATGGCAATCGAGCAGCATGCGGGCGTCACCTTGATTGACCGGCCGAGCCTAGCGGCAAGCTCGACCGTGCCGTCGCTCGGATGCGCCAGCCCGTTCAGTCCTGCCATCACCGCGTAGGCATCGATCTCGACCTTCGCCTGCCCCGGCGGCCGCGCGCAGCCGAGGAGCACCGGAATGTCTGGCAGCGCCGCGCGGGCATCCATGAAGAAACGCCCGACCTCCCGGCTCGTGGGCACGGCGAACGGCCGCTTCGCCGGCGCGTAGAAGGGCATGATCACGACCAGGACCAGCGCGGCAGGCTTGTGACGCGCAATCATCTCGAGGGCATGCCACTCGCCGAGCATCCGACCGTAGTGCAGACCGATCACGATGTGCGGCACGACCTTGAGCGACGTCTCGGTCAGGTACGCGAGCGCCGCCTCGAAGTCCGCGACCGGGCGCTTGAGGTGATACACCTGCGTCACGGTGTCCTGGGCGCCGATGATGTCGAGCATCGCCGCGTCGACCCCGCTCTCCTCGATGCGTTTCGCCTGGTCGCGGGTCGCAAGCGCCGTATGCATCGCGATCCGGAAGTCCGGGAATGCGTCCTTTATTCGGCGTATGGCCGGGAAAAACGGACCGTACTCCACCTCGTCGCGAAGATTGGAGCCGCCCGTGAGGAGCATCCCCATTGCCCCAGCCGCGACTTGCTCGTTCACCACGCGCCAGAGCGCGTCGGGCGTGGTGGCGGGAATCATGGGTTCGAGCAGCCGCGCCTTGCAATGGTCGCATTGCAGCTTGCACTCGGGTCCGGTGATCGACACCGCTGGCCACACGCTCTTCCCGCAGCCGGCGATCTCCGAGGTGGCGAACGTCTTGAACGTGGGAACGTAGAAATTGACCCGTTGCGCGGAGTCTGCAGGCAATCGCGCGAAGCGTTCCTCGAACGCGCTCACGAGCCCCGCATCGAACTCGCCGACCTCGAGTGCATCGATCCCGCCAAGCGTCTCGAGCCAGTGCGACATGCCGCGCCTGATCAGCAGCCCGCGAAGCCGTCGGTGGTCATTTTCGCCTCGAACGCGGGGGCGACGGCAGCGCCGGTCACCAGGGTGCCGAGCTCGGCGTCCAGGTTGGACGGCTTCAGCTTCACCAGCCAGCCTTCGCCGTACGGGTCCTTGTTGATCGCGCCGGGCTTCACCGCAACCGCGTCATTGATCGCAGCGACCTCACCGGCGATCGGCGTCTTGACCGGACCCACCCATTTGCCCGATTCAACGGTCGCACACGACTTGTTCGCCTCCACCGTCCGACCGACTTTCTTCGGCGTGTACGCGACAACCTCGCCGGCGAGCGCGCACGCGTACGCGGTCATGCCGACCGTCACCGTTCCGTCGGACTCCTTGCGCACCCAGACGTTGTTCTCAACGTTGTAGTAAAGATCATCCGGAAGATTGCAGTTTTTCACCGATGCCATTTTCTTCCCCCATGTTGCGCCGTTTTCCGGAGGGCGGTCGCGCCGCGCTCGCCCTCCAGTAAATCGCCTGCGCCGTCCACACCTTTGTGCTGGATCAAAAGAACAGCACCTTATCAGAACTGAGAATCATGTCCGCGAGCGCACCGCCGCTCGACACCTCGTCGATCTCGGGAATCAGATCGCCCTTGACCATCTCGTAGCCCGGCAACGCCGGGTTGCATGCGTGAAACCTGACGCCGGCGCTCTTGGCGTCCCGCATGAACTCGATGATCCGCTTGCCGCCTTCCATCGCGACCAGGGTGTCCGGAACGCCCTTTTTCACGAGCTTCACGCCTTCCATGGTGAAGAAGATCGTGACGTCCGCATCCATTGCCGCGAGCAGCGCGCCGATGTAGAAGGGCGTTGCGCAACGCTGCGGCGTCGACGGCCCGCTCGTCATCACGATGACGGCGGTCTTCGCGTCCTGATCGTCAAGAAATTCGCGGTCGGTCACGGTCGCCTCCGCGGCACGTCACGGCGCGAGCCGCTTGCACCGGATGTCGTCTTTCCTGGCGCGGGCGCAGTACCCCTCGGCCGCCGGGTCGCCCGTCAGAAGTCCGGTGAGCGCGTCCGCCGCCGGCATCGTCGGCCTCACTCTTGCGATCCAGTGTCCATAGGGATCCCGGTTGAGGAGTGCGGGCTCATCGAGCACCGCCTGGTTGCCCGACTCGATGACGCAGTCGAACGGGTTGGGCACCGGTCCGGCCCATTTGCCCGTCTCGACGGTCGCCACCGGCTTGCCCTTGGGGCGCGCCGCGCCGGGCCGCCGCACGCGCACGTGCAGCACCTTGCCGGCGATGGTCTGCGAGATGTCCGTCATGCCGATCGAGATCGTGCCATCGGCTTCGGGGCGCACCCAGATCTGGTACTGGTCATCGTAGTAGAGGTCGGGGCGAAACTCGCAGCCGTTACACCGCATCGCTGCTCAGATCACGCCCTTCTCGTGCAGAAAATCCAGGGAGTCCGAGATATTTTCATGAATTGCGAGCTTGCGCGCGGACAGGCCGAGCGCGAGGCCCAGCAACTGCGTGAAGTAGAGCACCTTGACGTTCGTCTTGATGCCGAACTCGGTTTCCGCGCGGATCTGATGCATCTCCAGCCCGGAATGACAGGTCGGGCACTCGGTCGCGATGACTTCCGCTCCGCACTCCTCCGCCGCCTGGAGCAGATTGAGCACGAGCTGGGTCGAGGTGTCCGAATCGGACAGCGTGTGCGCCCCGCCGCAACAGGCGGTCTTGAGCGGATACTCGACATTCACCGCGCCCGCCGCGGCCAGCAGGTCGTCCATGAAATGCGGCGTGTGGCTGGACTCCGACCCGGGGCCCTGATCCTTTTCCGGAAAGATCTGCCGCGGCCGCGTGTACATGCACCCGTAGTAGTTGGCGATCTTCATTCCCTTGAGGGAATTCCGGATCCGTGCCTTGAGCCCGTCCGGACCGATGTCCTCAATCAGCCACTCGAGCAGATGCACGGTGCGCACGTCGCCCTTGTAGACGGGATCGTTGGACTTGGCTGCAAGTTCCTGGACCGTCTGCATGGCGTCGGCCGATGTTGCGCACTCGTACTCGGCTTTCTTGAGATTGTGATAACAGCCGTTGCAGGGCGCCATCACCGTGTCGCAGCCCATCTTCTCGCCGGCGATCGCCATGTTGCGGGCGGACATGTAGGTCTGCAGCATGGGGTGGATGTTCTTCACCTCCATTGCGCCACAGCAATTCCAGTCGTCCAGATCGACCATCTCCAGTCCGAGCGCGTCCACCAGCGCCCGCGTCGAACGGTCGTAGGGGCCACCCGATCCTTCGAGCGCGCAGCCCGGGTAATACGCCACTTTGCTCATCGTCTACCTCGAACGAATCAATGCGTCGCCTCGCTGATGCCGGCGTGGGCGGCACGCTTCTGCTCCTCGACGTACTGGCGCAGCACCTCTCCCGTGCGTCCCCACGATCGCGTGCGCGGCCTGAACAGCATCGCCCATCCCATCTTGAATCCCTGCACGATCGGCAGCCGTGCGACGAACTTTCCGACCTTGCCCTGCCGCAGGAGGTGAACGTTGTTCATCCGCTCGATCAGCACCCTGAGCCAGCCGCCTTTCAGCATCGCGCCCAGGTTCTGGCCCGTCTGGCGGAAGAAGTTGAACATCACCTCTGTGTCCTCGATGCGGCCGCGCTCGAGGCACTGGCGCGTGAATTCCTCGTCGAAGACGGTCGATCTCGACTTCGGCGTGTGACCCTCCGCCTCGAGCCAGTGGGCAAGCGCCTTCATCACCCCCTCCGGCCGGACGTCCTTCGGGCAGATGTTCGTGCACTTGTTGCACGAGACGCACTGCCAGATGATGTCCTTGTCCTTGACGAGTTCGCTCGTGTAGCCGAGGTTGGTCAGGTAGATCCAGTAGCGCGGGTTGAAGTCGGTGTTGATCGCGTACATCGTGCACGAGTTGGTGCACGAGCCGCACTGCCAGCAGCGGTGGACGTTCTCGCCTCCAGGGTACGACTGGATCGTCTTGTAGAAATCCGGGTCGTAGTCGGTCATCGTCCGCGGCAGGATCATCGTGTTCCAGTGGCCGGACACGTCGATTCCGTCGACGACGAGTTTCTCGGTCTGGACGAGGAGCTGAGGATCTATCAGGGTCTTTTCATGTATCGGCACGTCTACGCCTTCTCAAGACAAGAGCGGAAGGTCACGAACAGGTGGGAACCGGCTGGTTCCCCCTTCGGGAAAAACCCGAAGGTCACGAACAGGTGGGAACCGGCTGGTTCCCCCCCGTTACCCCCCTTCCCGCTAAAGACAGTCCGCGGCGAAGCCGGTGTTGTCTTTTTCCCCTCCTTTTCAAGGAGGGGTGGCTGCGATGCAGCCGGGGTGGTTCGGTCTTTCCTCATCATGCTTTCACCACTCGTGACTTGCCGCCGCGGCGCCGCGGCTCGATGCCGAGCAGCTTCTTGATGTTCTCCTCCGGCCCTCCCCCGCGACCGAAATCGGAGCCGAGCACACCCCCGGTTATCGACCGGAAATAGTGCGTGTAGGCGGCGGCCTCGACCAGATCCACCCACAGCGGCACGTCGCGATAGACGCCCTGCGCCTCGATCTCGCCGGCAATCCAGGTGCGCGCCGCCTCGAAGGTTTCCGGCCGGGTGTCGAGCGGCAGCTGGTTCGCCTGATCCGGATTCTGGACAAATTCGCGCAACGCCCCGCTCGACGTGGCATCGTCCCAGACCCAGCGCGCCATGAGCGGATAGCGGATCGGGTCGAGGAAGTGCAGCGCCTCGGCGGCAAAGTCGTGTGCGGCTCGGCGCAGACG
>JBAVOG010000803.1:0-2123 GCA_049691875.1 Burkholderiales bacterium
GTCATGAGAACACGCCCTATGCGTGGGTGGACGCGATGATGAGCAAGGAAAGGAAGGACACCCTGCAGATCATCGACAAGCGCACGCTCGAGATCGTCGGCTCCGTCACGCCGGAACCGGGCAAGACGGCCGCGCACGTCGAGTTCACGCGCGATGGCCGCTACGCGCTCGTGTCGGTGTGGGAGATGGACGGCGCGCTCGTCGTCTACGACGCCGCGACGTTCAAGGAAGTGAAGCGCCTTCCGATGAAGCGCCCGGTCGGCAAGTACAATGTCTACAACAAGATCACGCGCTCCGAAGGCACCAGTCATTGACCGCCATTTCATGCGATCGGGCTGCCGGGCGCATTCGGTGGTTCCAGAAAATGCGCGGCCGTGATTCCCGCTCGCGCGAGAACCACGGCCCGGTCGATAACCTGCGTATGAGCGTGCGGCCTTTTCGGGAGCGTCCTGCTACTTGCCCTTGGCCGCCTTCACGTCCACTGACTTGGCGGTCATCGAATACTCGATGGTCACCTGCGAACCCACCTTCAGATTGCCGTTGACCTTCGTGTCGGGCGTGCGGGCAACTTCCCACTTTTCCTTGCCCTTCTGGACGACGATCTTGGTGTCCGTCACCTCCAGAACCGGGCCGGTGACCTGGTATGCCCACGCCGAGCCGGCAACGGCCATGGCGAGGACGACGAAAATGCTGCGTGAGAGGTGCATGGTTCCTGCTCCTTGTATTGGACTGCGATCGCCTCGGAGGAGGCGGCGCACGGTAGCACGGCGGTTACGCGGGCTCAAGCGGGTATGAATCCTGGCGCCGCCTACCACTCTGCGAACGGCCCTGCCTTCCTGCGCCAGGGCTTCCGTCTCTTCTTTCCGGCGGCGGGCGCCTGGGCGCTGGCCGCCGTGGCAATCTGGCTGGCGGCATTCCAGGGGCTCGTCACGGTTCCGACGGCTTTCAGTCCCGTCGCGTGGCACGCCCACGAGATGATCTTCGGATTCGTTCCGGCGACTATCGCCGGGTTTCTCCTTACGGCGATGCCGAACTGGACCGGTCGGCGACCGATCCAGGGGCGGCATCTGGCGATCCTCTTCGCACTCTGGCTCGCGGGTCGTGCGGCCGTAGGTACTTCGGCACTGATCGGGGCAGGTTTCGCGGCTGTCGTCGATATCGCGTTTCTCGCTGCGCTCGTCGGCACGGCGCTGCGCGAAATCGTCGCCGCCCGGAACTGGCGCAATCTCCCGATCGCCGTCGTTCTCGCTGCGCTCCTGGCAGCCAACGTCTTGACCCACCTGGAGATCACCGGTGTGTCGGCGACCGGGGCCACCGGACAGCGCCTCGGGATTGCATTGATCGTGCTGCTGGTCAGTCTGATCGGTGGCCGGATCGTGCCGAGCTTCACGCTAAACTGGCTTCGGCTGCACGCCGCGACTCGCGTGCCAGCCGAGCACGGTCGGATTGATACCGCCTCGATCGTGATCTTGATCGTAGCGCTGGGGGCGTGGGTCGCGGCCCCAGAACATCCCGCGAGCGGCGTCGCCATGATCCTTGCCGCGGCACTTTCACTGATCCGTCTGGCGCGATGGCAGGGTCACCAGACGTTGCAAGAGCCCCTGCTCTGGAGCCTGCATCTGGGATACGCTTGGGTGCCGGTCGGGCTATTTCTGCTCGGAGCGGGCCTTTTCATGGCGGGCGTGCCGGCATCTTCCGGAGTACATGCGTTGACTGCGGGGGCGATCGGATCGATGACGTTGGCGGTGATGACGCGGGCAACACTTGGACATTCCGGCCGGGCGCTGACTGCAGACCGGTGGACCGTCGCGATCTATCTCTTCGTGGCCGCTGCCGCGGCCTCGCGAGTCGCAGCACCCATTCTTGCCGAGGCATACTTCCCCCTCTTGTGGGTGTCCGCAGCCACCTGGATCGCTGCCTTCGGAATTTTCGTCGTACGCTACGGTCGCATGGCGTTGGCGAGCGAAGCACCCTCCGGCGCTCCGGCGTGAGGGGCGCGTCCCAGGCAGCTCTTCCCGGCCTCTACGCCAAGCTCGTCCTGGTCGCCGTGATCTGGGGCGGACAGTACAGTGCCGGGCGCATCGTCGCCGAGGCGCTGCCGTGGTTCACCAACTCTGCACTGC
>JBAVOG010000804.1:0-5512 GCA_049691875.1 Burkholderiales bacterium
GTTCTCGGCACGGCCGGAACCACCCCGCCCGCATCGCGGGCACCCCCCTTGGAAAGGAGGGGAAGAAGAGTTTTCCCCTCCTCTCCGAGGAGGGGTGGCTGTGCAGCAGCCGGGGTGGTGTTCCAGAGCATGTCCAGTTGGGTTGGTTCTCGGCACGGCCGGAACCACCCCGCCCGCATCGCGGGCACCCCCCTTGGAAAGGAGGGGACGAAGAGTTTTCCCCTCCTCTCCGAGGAGGGGTGGCGCCGAAGGCGACGGGGTGGTGTTCCAGAGCACCTCCAGTCGGAGCAGTTTTCGGAATAAGCAGAACCACCCCGCCCGTTTCGCGGGCACCCCCCTTGGAAAGGAGGGGAAAAATTCAAGCTATCCGTGTGGTCACGCATTTACGCTCACCAGCACCTTCCCGTTCCGCACGAAAGGCGGCTTGACGACGCGCGCTTTGAGTAGCTTGTCGCGCACCGCAACTTCGACCACGTCGCCATGCGCGACGCCGACAGGAACGCGCGCGAGCGCGATCGAATTCTGCAGGGTGGGCGAGAAAGTGCCGCTGGTGATTTCGCCGTCGCCGTGCGCCGTATGAACGACCTGGTGCGCACGCAGCACGCCGCCGCGATCGACGAGCACGAGGCCGATCAGCTTTCGGGAAGGTTCGCGGCCCACGAGCGCCTGCTTGCCGACGAAGTCGCGCGGACTCTTCAGGTCGATCGTCCAGGCAAGCCCGGATTCGAGTGGCGTCACGGTCTCGTCCATGTCCTGCCCGTAGAGGTTCATGCCCGCCTCGAGCCGGAGCGTATCGCGCGCTGCGAGCCCGCAGGGCAGGACCCCTTGCGCGGCAAGCGCATCCCATGTTTCCGCTGCGCGGCCGTTCGGCACGAGCAACTCGAATCCGTCCTCGCCGGTGTAGCCGGTGCGTGCGACGAAGACGTCACCCGCGCTCGCAGCGGTGAATGGCGCGAGGGGCGCGCTTTCGCTGCGCGTGGCCGGCAAAGCTGCCCAGACTTTCGCGCGCGCATTCGGACCCTGTACTGCGATCATGGCCAGATCGCGCCGCGGCTGCAAAGCCACATCCGGAGCGCGTTCGGTGCGCAGGGAAGCTAGCCAATCCTGGTCCTTGCGTTCGGTTGCGGCATTCACCACGACGCGGAACTTATCGTCGGCCAGGAAGTAGACAATCAGGTCGTCGAGTATTCCGCCGTCCTCGCGCAGCAGGCAGGAATAGAGCGCGTTGCCGGGCTTCTGCAGCTTGTCGACGTCGTTCGCCAGTGCGTAGCGGAGCAAGCCTCTTGCCTTGCCGCCGGACACGTCGAGGGCGAGCATGTGAGACGTGTCGAACATGCCGGCGTCGCGGCGCACCGCGTGGTGCTCCTCGATCTGCGAGCCGTAGTGGAGCGGCATCTCCCAGCCGGCGAATTCGACCAGCTTCGCTCCGGCCTGCCGGTGCACTGCGTTCAGCGGGGTCTGTCGCAAGCGCTCTCCAGTCGGGAAACGAAAAGGGGCAACCCCGGATTTCAGGATTGCCCCTCTGTCCTTTGACCTGAGAGTTTACGGTAACGCGCTCCGGCTACGACCCGGAGCAGCGCGCCGCGTGCCCCTTCGGTGGACGAGCCTCGCTCGCCGCTCTCCAGAGTTGCAGGGCGATGATGCTGCCCCGGCCGCGGAGTTCCTTTGCCTGAGCGATTGCGGGCGCTTGCGCCTTCGGCGGCGGCTCGCGCCGCGCTCTTCCCCGTGACGAGCGGAGTCTAGCACCGCGTGTCGATGTGCGCGGGGGGTGTGCTCTATAATTTCCGGTCGGTCACGTCAGCGCCGCGCCGCGGCACCCAGCCAAACCATGCCCCGCGAGATCACTGAGTACGTATCGGCGAGCCGGCTGATCGAGCGGGTGGGTCTGCTTGCGCAGTTCGGCGCGCGGTCGGACGGTGGTGTCAATCGACAGGCGCTCACCGATTCCGAATTTCAGGCGCGGCGATTTCTCGCCGAGCACGCTCACGCCTTCGGATGCACGTCGTTCCAGGATGCGGCCGGAAATCTTTTCTTTCGCCGCGAGGGGACCGACGGAGATGCGCCCGTGGTGACGGGCAGCCACATCGATACACAGCCCGCCGGCGGCAAGCTCGACGGTGCCTACGGCGTCTGCGCGGGACTGGAGGTGCTGGCGGCCCTGCACGATATGGGGGCGCGCACGCGGCATCCCGTCGAGGTGGTGGTCTGGTCGAACGAGGAGGGCTGCCGCTTCGCGCCGGGCTCCATGGGATCGGCGGCATTTGTCGACCCGACGCGACTCCCCGAATTCCGGGCCGCGCGTGACGCCCAGGGCGTGAGTTACGGGGAATGCATCGACCGGATGCACCGCGAGCTGCCCGACATCCCGCTGCGGGGATTGCAGCTCGGCATGCATGCGTTCATCGAAGCCCACATCGAGCAGGGCCCGGTGCTGGAGCAGGCGACGGTGCCGATCGGTGCGGTCCGGGGCATTCAGGGTGTGCGTTGGTACCGGGTGCGAGCGCTGGGCCAGACGGCGCACGCGGGCACCACGCCGCTCGAGCATCGACGCGACGCGCTGCGCGCACTCGCCGACCTTGCCGGCCAGGCGTATGCGTTTGCCGAACGCACGAGCGACCTGCGCCTCACCATCGGCACGCTGCAGATCGTCCCGGGCTCAGTCAATACGATTCCGGGCGAGGCCACCCTTACGATCGACGCCCGCCATCCGGAGGCATCGGCCCTCGACGCCTGCGAGGCACTGCTGAGCAGTTTTTGCGCCGTGCCGCGGCATGGTTGCGAGGTCCGCTACACGCAGATCATGGCGTTGCCGACGACCTGGTTCGACGACGCGATACGGGTGTCCATCCGGGAGGCGGCGGATCGGCTGGGGCTCGCTTCGATGGAGGTGCTGTCCGGCGCATTCCACGATTCGGTGCATCTGGCGGGGCATTGCCCTACCGGTATGCTGTTCGTCCCCAGCCGTGCAGGATTGAGCCACAATCCCGGCGAGCACACCGATTCGGAGCATCTCGTGGCGGGTGCGCGGGTCCTTGCCGCCGCCGTGACGCGGCACGCGAAGCTGGCTACCGAATAGCGTCCGGAGCCCGGCTCCTCGTCGCGACGCCTGCCGCGCTTATCCCGGCGACTGGCAACTATCCGAAGTAGGCCTGGTGCACCGCCGCGTCGCGCGCGAGTTCCTGCGCGCTGCCGGAGGCGACCACGCGGCCCTGGGAAAGAACGTAGCCGAACTGCGCGATCGTGAGCGTCTGGCGCACGTTCTGCTCGACCAGGAACACCGTGATGCCCTGCTCGTTGATGCGCCGGATGATGTTGAAATTCTCCTTCACGAGCAGCGGCGAGAGTCCGAGCGAAGGCTCGTCGATCAGCAGCAGCTGCGGTGCGCTCATCAGGCCGCGTCCGATCGACACCATCGCCTGCTCGCCGCCCGACATGGTGCCCGCGATCTGCGCGCGCCGCTCGGCGAGGCGCGGGAAGATCTCATAGGCGTGTGCGAGGCGCGCCGCGATGGTCGCGTCGGAGGCTTCCTGGTACGCGCCCAGGCGGAGGTTCTCCTCCACCGTGAGCTTCGGAAACACCTTGCGTCCCTCGGGAATGCAGGCGATCCCTGCGGCGACCACCTTGTGCGTCGGCAGTCCGCTCAGCTCGGCCTCGCCGAAGCGGATCGATCCCGCGCGCGGAGGCGTGAGGCCGAGGATGGCGCGGATGAGCGTGGTCTTGCCCGAGCCGTTCGAGCCGAGCAGGCAGGTGATGCTCCCGGGGGCGACCGATAGCGTCACGCCCTCGAGCACGTCGGCCTTGTCGTAGGCGGCGTAGACGTCCTGCACTTCGAGCGATCGTCCGGCGCTCATCCGAGTGCTCACTCCACCCCCAGGTAGGCTTCCTGCACCTGCCGGTCGGACGCCACGTCGCGATAGCTGCCCTCGCATATCTTCCTGCCGAAATTGAGCACCACGCAGCGGTCGGTGATGCGCTCGATCACGCCCATCTCGTGCTCGATGATGACGATGGTCAGTCCCGCGATGCGCCCGCGGATCTCCATGATGTCGTCCATCAGCTCGCGCGTCTCGTCCTCGGTCATGCCGGCCGAGGGCTCGTCCAGCAGGAGCAGCCTGGGCCGGCTGATCAGCGCGCGGCAGATCTCGATGCGGCGCCGGTCGATCATCGGCAGAGCGCCCACCGCCTCGAACATGCGCTCCGCGAGCGGCGCATCGAACACGCGCACCAGCTCCCGCGCCTCCTCGAAGGCCTGCTCGAACTGGCGCGCGAAGGCCGCGCGGCTGAACAGGTTGAACCACAGTCCGCGCCGCAGTCGCTTGTGGCTGCCGATCATGATGTTGTCGACGATCGACAGCGGCAGGCACAGGCGCGAGCGCTGGAAAGTGCGCGCGATGCCGGCCTCGTAGACCGCCTGTGCCGACAGGTTCGTGATGTCCCGCCCGAGGAAGCGCGCGCGCCCCGCGCTCGCCTCGTAGATGCCGGTGAGCACGTTGAACGACGTGGTCTTGCCCGAGCCGTTAGGGCCGATGAGCCCCACGATCTCCCCTTCGTCCACCTGCATGTCGAGCTTGTCGAGCGCCACCAGTCCGCCGAAGCGGCGGCTCAAGCCCTCGAGTGCGAGTACCTGCGCGGTCATCGTGGCCTCCAGCCGGGGAGATACACGCGCAGTTGCCGCGGCAGCAGTCCCTCCGGCCGGTACAGCAGCACCAGGATCACCAGCGTCGCGAACAGCAGAAACCGGTACTCCTGGATCAGTTGCAGCTTCTCGGGCAGCACGACCACGATCGCCGCGGCGAGCGCGGCGCCCCAGGGATTGCCGATGCCGCCGAGCAGGATGATCGACACCATGATCAGCGAGTCGCCGAAGCTGAAGTTGGTCGGCGCGATGAACCCGAGCATCAGCGCGTAGAGCGCGCCGGCCACCCCGGCCATGAAGTTGCCCAGCGTGAAGGCGACGATCTTCCAGCGCGCGATGTGGATGCCGAAACAGGCGGCAGCCGTCTCGTCCAGGCGCACGGCGTCGAGGCTCAAGCCGATCCACGAGCGCTCGAGCCGGCGCGTGACCGCGAAGCCGATCACCACGAGCAGCAGCGCCATCAGCACGTAGCTCACATAAAAGGAAAACTCGATCCCCGCGACGCTGAAGTTCTCGTTGAACTTCCAGCCGAGCACCTGCATGCTGGGCAGCTTCAATCCCTGTGGTCCGCCGAGGGTGTCGTTCACTTCCAGAAAGGTCTTGAACAGCAGCACGAAGGCGATCGTCACCACCGCCGAGTAGTGCCCGCGCGTCCGCAGCACCGGCAGGATCAGGATGGAGCCGACGAGCGCCGCCACCGCGCCGGCGATGGCGAGCACGAGCAGATGCGGGATCGCAGTGTGCGCGGTGAGCACCGCCGCGGTGTAGCAACCGACGCCCAGGAACGCCGCGGGGGCGAAATTCACCATCCCGGCGTAGCCGAACTGAATGGTGAGCCCGAGGCAGACGAGGAGATAGACCAGCACCGTGCCGACC
>JBAVOG010000805.1:0-9286 GCA_049691875.1 Burkholderiales bacterium
GAACCAGAGCGGCGCCTCGGCGCCCTTCACGCCCGCCTCCGCGGTGGTGGGCACGTCCGGGAGCGCCGGGCTGCGCTTCGCGGTGCTGACCGCGAGCGGGCGCAGCTTGCCGCCCTTGATGTTCGACATGACGGCCGAGATCGGCCCCCAGTAGGTGTCGATCGCGCCGCTTAGGATGTCGGCGATCACCGCGGGCGTTCCCTTGTAGGGGACCTGCGTGACCTTGATTCCGGCGGCGGCGATGAAGCGCTCGGTGTTGAGGTGCGTGCCGCTGCCGACACCCGCGTGGCCCCAGTTGATCGCGCCCGGTTTCGCCTTGGCGGCCGCGACCAGGTCGGCGACCGATTTGTACGGTGAGTCCGCGCGCACCACCAGCACGTTCGGCGCCTCGGTGAGCGGCACGATGTCGACGAAATCCTTGGTTGTATCGTAGGGCAACTTGGCGTAGATCGCCGGGTTGACGGCATGCGCGTTCGAGTTGATGAGCAGCGTGTAGCCGTCCGGATCGGACTTCGCGACGGCCGCCGAGCCGATCGAGCCCCCGGCGCCACCGCGGTTCTCGGGCACCACCGGCTGGCCCCAGTACTCGGACACCTTCCCCATCACCAGGCGTCCGACGATGTCGGTCGCGCTGCCGGGCGTGAACGTGATGATGACCCGCACCGGTTTGTCGGGATAGTTCTGCGCGAACGCCTGTGCCGCCGTCAGCGCGAACGCAGCGGCGATCAGTCTGATCGTGAAACGCATGTTTCCTCCTCCTGTGGATCGAACCCGGCACTCGAGCGGCCGGCCGCGCATCCTAATCAATTTTCGTCCGCTACGGGGGCCGGCATGGTCCGCGCGGCCCGCGGCGGATCGTGTGGCAGAATCCAGGGGGCCCTGGAGGAGGGACACAAGACGTGGTGAAGGCAACCGGAAGCCGGGATTTCTGGGCCGGTCTCATGTTCATGGCGTTCGGGCTCGGATTCATGGTCCTTGCGCGCGACTACGCCATGGGCACGGCGGCGCGCATGGGTCCGGCCTACTTCCCGACCGTGCTGGGCGGACTGCTGGCACTGCTCGGCGCCGTCGTCTTCGCGCGCTCGTTCTTCCTCGACAGCGGGCGCGTACCGCGCTGGGCGCTGCGGCCGTTGATCCTCATCCTGCTTTCCGTGCTGCTCTTTGCCTTGGCGCTGCGGCCCCTCGGTCTGGTGGTGGCAACCGCGGTCCTCATCTTCATGGGCGCACTGGGCGGGCACGAGTTCCGCACGCGGGAGGCCGCGCTGCTCTACGTCGTCCTGATCGTCTTCTCGATTCTGGTCTTCTACAAGGGGCTCGGCCTCGCCTTCCAGCTCTGGCCGCGCTTCCTCGAGGGCTGAGCGCGAATGGAGATTTTCGCGAACCTCGGCCTCGGCTTTTCCGTCGCGCTGGGGATACAGAATCTGTTGTACTGCCTCGTCGGGGTGCTGCTCGGAACCCTCATCGGTGTCCTGCCCGGCATCGGGCCGCTCGCCACGATCGCGATGCTGCTGCCGATCACTTTCACGCTGCCCCCCATCGCCGCGCTCATCATGCTGGCGGGAATCTACTATGGTGCCCAGTACGGCGGCTCGACGACCGCGATCCTGGTCAATCTGCCGGGTGAGGCATCGTCGGTCGTCACCGTCCTGGATGGCTACCAGATGGCGCGCCAGGGCCGCGCCGGGCCGGCGCTCGGCATCGCCGCCATCGGCTCCTTCATCGCGGGCTGCATCGCCACGCTGGTGATCGCCGTCGCCGCGCCGCCGCTCGCGGAGTTGGCTCTCCGGTTCGGCCCGGCCGAGTACTTCTCGCTGATGGCTCTCGGGCTCGTCGCGGCGACCGTGCTCGCGCACGGCGACCTGCTCAAGGCGATCGCGATGGTCCTGCTCGGTCTCCTGCTCGGACTGGTCGGCACCGACGTCAACACCGGCGTGCAGCGCTACACGTTCGACATCCCCGATCTAGCCGACGGCATCGGCTTCGTAATCGTCGCCATGGGGATGTTCGGCGTCGCCGAGATCATCATCAACCTCGAGTACAAGGAGATGCGCCAGGTCTTCACGAGCAACGTCGGCCGCCTGCTGCCCTCCGCGAAGGACATGCGCGATTCCCTGCCGGCGATCCTGCGTGGAACGGCGGTTGGCTCCTTCCTCGGGATTCTCCCGGGTGGTGGCGCTCTGCTGGCCTCGTTCGCCGCCTACTCGGTCGAGAAGAAAGTGTCGAAGGAGCCCGAGTCGTTCGGCAAGGGAAACATCCGCGGCGTCGCGGCGCCGGAGTCGGCCAACAACGCCGGGGCGCAAACCTCTTTCATCCCGATGCTCACGCTGGGGATCCCGGGCAACGCCGTCATGGCGCTCATGATCGGCGCGATGATGATCCAGGGCATCGCGCCCGGCCCTCAGGTGATGACCGAGCGGCCCGACCTCTTCTGGGGAATGATCGCGAGCATGTGGGTGGGCAACCTGATGCTGGTGATCCTCAATCTTCCCCTGATCGGAATCTGGATCAAGCTGCTCACGGTGCCCTACCGGCTGCTCTACCCCGCGATCCTGCTCTTCTGCTGCGTCGGGGTGTACAGCATCAACAACAACGTCTACGACGTGCTCTTCATGGCGCTCTTCGCGATGCTGGGCTATGTCTGCATCAAGCTCGAGTGCGAGCCGGCGCCGCTCATCCTGGGTTTCATCCTCGGCCCCCTCATGGAGGAAAATCTGCGGCGCGCGATGCTTCTGTCGCGGGGCGACCCGACCACCTTCGTGACCAAGCCGATCTCGGCTGCCCTGCTCGGAGTCGCCGTGCTCCTCCTGCTCGTGGTCGTCGCGCCGACCGTTCGGCGGACGCGCGCGGAGGCCTTCCAGGAGGACTGAGCCTTCGCGCGGCCGGCGCCCAGCGGCCCTCCCTCAGCTTCACCAGCGCGTGGAGCGTACGATTGACGGGCGTTGCGACACCCGGCGCTTCGCCGTCACTACTGATCAGCGCTCTTCCCGCATAGGATCTCGACGCATTCGGCGACCGCCTTGCGCGCGCGTTCGGTCAGGTCCTCTGCCGAGGCGCTGCTGATCGGATGATCAATGACGACGAACCGGTAGCCCTCCGCGCCGAGCGTCCGGGCCATCAGCTCCGCGACGCTCACGAAATTCGACGTCATGATGCCCGCCGAGGGCAGTCCCATCCGCAAGCCGGCGATGGCGTCGTGCAGACTGCACGACGAGCAGCTCCCTCGGCGGCCGACGTGGCGGAATTCGTGCAGTGATGACGTGCTGCGAACCCCAGACCCACATGGTCCGCACCCATTGACTCACATCGGTGCGCCTCTCTCCAGGGCCTTGGCCGGCGCGCGGATGACGCTTCATAAGGGCGGCGATCTGCGCGCTTCCGCCTCGATCCCCGCAAGAAGCGATACGACGAGGACTTCTGCGAAGTCATCGGCGGCGACAGCGGTGTCTTCGGCCGCATGTCGCTGCTCGCGCGCCACGATGTCTGCCCGAAGGACCTCCCGATGGCGTTCATCCGCCGCAAGACGATGGCCGTGGAGTGGAGGCCGTGCACCTGCGACGGCATTTGAGGAAGATCAACAGCGCACGAAACGCATAGACCTAGAGTGGCATCGGAAGTTGGGGAAGTGCGCTGCATATCGATCCGTTCCGCCACCGCATCGTCTTCTACGAAAGGTATGCCATGACCACCACCGCAACAGGCCTGGCGGACCCCGGCAAAGGCGCGGGAATCCCGATCTGGAAAGCCGTCGCGCCCGTTGCCGTAGCGATCATCATCGCGCTCATCCCGGCACCGGAGGGCCTGCCGCCGCATGCCTGGTACTTCTTCGCCATCTTCGTCGGCGTCATCGTCGGCCTCATGTTCGAGCCGCTGCCCGGCGGCGCGATCGGCCTGATCGGCGTGACGCTGGTCACCGTCCTCGCGCCGTGGGTGCTGTACGGCCCGCAGGAGCTCGCGAAGCCCGGCTTCAAGTCGTACAACGCCGCGCTCGCCTGGGCGCTGTCGGGATTCTCCAACACGACGGTCTGGCTGATCTTCGCCGCTTTCATGTTCGCCCTGGGCTACGAGAAGACCGGCCTCGGCCGGCGGATCGCGCTGATGCTCGTCAAGGGGATGGGGCGCAAGACGCTGACCCTCGGCTACGCAGTCACCATCGCCGACCTGCTGCTCGCGCCCTTCACGCCGTCGAACACCGCGCGCAGTGGCGGCACGGTCTACCCGGTGATCCGCAACCTGCCGGCGCTCTATGACTCGAAGCCGAACGATCCGTCCGCCCGCCGTATCGGCTCCTACATCATGTGGGTGGCAATCGCGGCCACCTGCGTGACGAGCTCCATGTTCCTGACTGCCCTCGCGCCCAACCTGCTCGCCATCGAGCTGGTGAACAAGACCGCCAAGGTGAGCTTCACCTGGATGCAGTGGTTCACGGCCTTCGCACCGGTCGGCATCCTGCTCCTCGTGCTGATCCCGCTCGTCACGTACTGGATCTATCCGCCCGAGGTCAAGCAGGGCGACGAGGTGCCGGCGTGGGCGGGGACGGAGCTCGCCAGGATGGGCCGATTCAGCACCCGCGAGGTCCTGCTCGGCTTCCTCGTCGTGATCGCGCTGCTCCTGTGGATCTTCGGCGGCGGCTACATCAACGCGACCACCGCGGCGCTGGTGGTGATCTCGCTGATGCTGCTGCTCAAGGTGGTGACCTGGGACGACATCACGTCGAACAAGGCCGCCTGGAACACGCTCGCCTGGTTCGCAACACTGGTCGCGCTGGCCGACGGCCTGAACCGCACCGGCTTCGTGAAGTGGTTCGCGAACTTCGTCGCCGCTCACATGACCGGCTTCTCCCCGACCGTGGCGATGCTTGCGCTGGTGCTGATCTTCTTCTTCGGACACTACCTCTTCGCCAGCGTCACCGCGCACGTCACCGCGCTGCTGCCGGTGATGCTTGCCGTCGGCTCGACCATTCCCGGCATGAACATGCCGCAGTACGCGCTCGCGCTGTGCCTGACGCTGGGCATCATGGGGGTCATCTCCCCGTATGCGACCGGTCCGAGCCCGGTGTACTACGGATCCGGGTACCTGCCGTCCGCGGATTACTGGAAGCTCGGCGCGGTCTTCGGGGTGATCTTCATCGCGGCCTTCGTCCTCCTCGGCCTGCCCTGGATGAAGATGGTCGGTTGAACCCATGACCGGACCGGCGCCTGCGAGTGCCGTGCTCCGGGTGCGGCGGGTCGGGCCAGGCAGCGCAGTCTGGCGAGACGCATCAGGCGATGCAGAGGACACTGCGCAAGCGGGATCGACCACGTCGCAACGCCGGTTGCCTCAGGCACCGCATTTCAGGCCCAGCGCGACCGACGCTCACCGAGCGCGTGCGCTCCGCGCATCGAGCCCTTGGGCCAGGAGTTGGGCCATGCACGGTGACCAAGAAGCATTACCCATGTTCCCGGTCTGATCCATTACCCCTCTACCCGGTTGCACCGGCGCCTCAACTGACCTTGACCTGGACGAGCTCCTCGCCGTTCGGGCCGGCCACGTGCACCGCGCACGCGATGCAGGGATCGAAGCTGTGGATCGTGCGAAGGATCTCGAGCGGCTGCTTGACGTCGGCGAGGTGCGTACCCTTGAGCGCGGCCTCGTAAGCGCCTTCCTGTCCCTTCGCATCGCGCGGCCCGGCGTTCCAGGTCGAGGGCACCACGGCCTGGTAGTTCGCGATCTTGCCGTCGCGGATGACGATCCAATGCGCGAGACCGCCGCGCGGCGCCTCCGTGAAGCCCGCACCCTTCGCCTCCTTCGGCCACGTGGTCGGGTCCCACAGCTTCTCGTTGAACGTGCGCACGTCGCCCGCCTTGATGTTGGCGACGAGCTGGTCGTACCAGCCCTGCATCCAGCCCGCGATCAGCTTGGTCTCGAGGGTGCGCGCCGCGGTCCGCCCGAGGGTGGAGTAGAGCGCCTGGATCGGAATGTCGAGGTGCTTGAGCGTCATGTCGACCAGCTCTTTCGCCTGCGGGTTGCCGGTCGCAACCAGCATCAGCATCCGGGCGAGCGGGCCGACTTCCATCGCGTTGCCCTTCCAGCGCGGCGACTTGAGCCAGGAGTAGGACTGCTCGACGTCGAGGTGCTCGTAGGGCGGCTTGGGACCGGTGTAGTTCAGATTGGTCTCGCCGGCGTACGGATGCAGCCCCTTCTCCTTGCCGCTCGAGTAGTCGTACCAGGAATGCGCGATGAACTCCTGGATCTGGTCCTCGGCGTTGAGGTCGACCTCGTGCACCTTGGAGAGGTCGCGGTTCAGGATGACGCCGCGCGGAATCTTGAAGCTCGCGAGGTCGGCCATGCTCTTGTCGGGGAAGTCGCCATAGGTCATGAAGTTGCCGAGCCCCTCCCCGATGGCACCCCAGTCCTTGTAGAAGCCCGCGATCGCCAGCGTGTCGGGCACGTAGACCTGGTCGACGAAGCGCTGCATCGAGTTGATGATGTTTTGTATGCGCTGCAGCCCGATGTCGTTCAGCGCGGTGCCGGATTCGCCGCCGCGCAATCCGGACGAGACACTGCCCTGCTGCACGTGGGTGCTGATGGCCGAGGGCGCCCCGCCGACCAGGAAGTTCGGATGCGGGTTCTTGCCGCCGAAGATCGTGTGGATCTGCACCACGTCGCGCTGCCACTCGAGCGCCTCGAGGTAGTGCGCGACCGCCATGAGGTTCGCTTCGGGCGGAAGCAGGTACGCGGGATGCCCCCAGTAGCCGTTCGCAAAGATGCCGAGCTGCCCGCCCTCCACGAACTTCTTCACCCGCGCCTGCACATCGGCGAAGTAGCCCGGCGACGACTTCGCGTACTTCGAGATGCTCTGCGCGAGCTCGGAAGTCGCCTTCGGGTCGGCCTTGAGCGATGAGACGACATCCACCCAGTCGAGCGCATGCAGGTGGTAGAAATGCATGACGTGATCGTGCACGTACTGCGCGGCGATCATCAGGTTGCGGATCAGCTGCGCATTGTGCGGAATCTCGTAGTTCAGCGCGTTTTCGACCGCCCGCACCGAGGCGATGCCGTGCACCAGCGTGCACACGCCGCAGATGCGCTGCGCGAACGCCCAGGCGTCGCGCGGATCGCGCCCGCGCAGGATGATCTCGATGCCGCGCACCATCGTCCCGGAGGACGAGGCGCGCGTGATGGTACCGCCAGGATCCGTGTCGGCCTCGATGCGCAGGTGGCCCTCGATGCGGGTGACAGGGTCGACGACGATAGTTTGGGCTTGGGCGCTCATGCGGCTTTCCCTTCAAGGTTGTCCGCGACCATCTCGAGCAGGCTGTTCATCTTCTTGTCCCACTTGAAGTGAGCCTGCCCGTCGTCGAAGGTCTGGCGGCAGTTGGCGCAGCTCGTGACGGGCAACTCGGCGCCGGTCTCCTCGATCTGGTTCATCTTGAGCTGGAACACCTTGTAGCGGATCGGATCGGCGCGGTGGATCGTCACGACGCCGCCCCCGCCCCCGCAGCACCAGTTGAGTCCCTTGGTCGGCTGCATCTCGCGCAGCTCGACGCCGAGCGCCGCGAGCACTTCGCGCGGGGCTTCGATCGCGCCGCCGCGCCGCGAGATCTGGCAGGGGTCGTGGAAGGTCACCGACTTGCCGAGCTTCTTCAGCTTCAGCTTCCCGCTCTTCGCATTCTCGGCGAGGAACTCCGCGATGTGCAGGACCCGGAAAGGCAGCGGCTTTCCGTACGCGTTCGCGCCCGACCAGCGCAGCGCCCCGTACGCATGCCCGCACTCCGGCAGGATCAGGGTCTTCGCGCTGCAAGCGACCGCCGCGTTGATGAGCTTCAGGCTCATTTCCCGCTGCGACTCGGCGTTGCCCGCAAGCAGGCCGAAATTCGTCGCCTCGTAGCCGTCGAGCCGGAACGTCCAGTCGACCCCCAGGTGATTCATGATCCGCGCGGTCGCCACGATCGAGTCGGGGTATTTCATGATCTCGATCGACGACATGGTGCACATCACGTCGGCTTTCGCCTTGTCGATCGGGATCTCCACCTCGTGGTCGTCGGCGAGCCACTCGAGGCGGTCCTTGAAGACCTTGGGCGTCGCGCCGAGCGGACTGCCTTCCTTCTCGGCGCGCTCCGCCACCGCCCAGAGCTCGTGCGGCACCAGCCCGGACTTCGCCATCCCGTGCCTGGCGAGCGAGACCAGGCTCGCGATATCGATCCCCATCGGGCACATGAGCGAGCAGCGTCCGCACACCGTGCAGGAATCGTAGATGAGCTCCTGCCACTCCTCCAGGCGTTCCACCGTGATCTTCGCCTTCAGGTTCAAGGCACGGTAGAGCCACGCGAACGGTCCGTACTCGCGCTTGTAGGCCTGCTTGAACGGCTCGATCTTCCAGATCGGCGTGTACTTCGGGTTCTCGGTGGTGACGTAGAAGTGGCAGGCCTCGGCGCACATGCCGCAGTGGATGCACGACTCCATGTAGATCGCCGCGGTGCGGCCGAAGTCCTTCACGAAGTTCCGCATCGCGCGCTCGACGCGCTCGGCGTCCGGCACGTCGCCCTGCTTGTCGTAGCGCGCGGCGGGCTTCTTCACCGAGACGCGCGGCGACTCGAGCTCGAGCGGGTGCTCCTGGTTGATGTCGGCGGCGCTCATAGCGAAGCTCCTTTCCGCTCGAACTGCATCCCCTCGGCACCGCGGGAGAGAAAGACGGTGAAACTGTGCATCAGCTTGCCGAACGGGAACCAGACGAGCAGCAGCTCGATCGAGAGGAGGTGCACCGCGATCAGCGTCTGGTAAGGGGCGCCGACGTGGCTATAGGCAAGCATGCCGGTCACGAGCGGCGCGATCGTCACGAACCAGCTGAAGTAGTCGTCGAAGTTCGAGATCAGCCGCTTGACCGGGCTCACGATGCGGTGGATGAGCACCGCGATCAGCGCCGCGACCGACACCGCGCCAAGGAAGTAGATGAGGCCGCCGGAGAAGTAGGGCCACTGGACCCCGAATACCTGCTGGAAATTCACCCCGAGCACCGCCTTGAACACGTCCTCGAAGAACAGGATGTGCGGGAGGTAGAAGAGGAGCACGGCGAAGAAGCCGATGTGAAAGGTGTAGCCGAGCACTTCAGTGAATGCCGTGCCACTCAGGAACTCCTTGCGCGGCCACGAGCGGGTCAGGATGAGCCGCAGTCCCTTCCATGCGGAGGGATTGCGCGGTTCGGAGAGATCGGGCTTGGCGCGCAGCAGGATCACGCCGACCAGCTTCCAAAGCACGCCGATGACGAAGATGGTGACCGCCCACTGGAGCGCGGGTCCCCGAGTAAAGG
>JBAVOG010000806.1:0-2898 GCA_049691875.1 Burkholderiales bacterium
GCTCTATGTGGCGAGCGAGCATGGGCACGCCAACACCGCGCGGCTGCTGCTCGATCATCGGGCGAGTCCGGATGCGCGCACGACGAACGGCGAGGTCCCCCTGCACGCCGCGGCGATGGAGGGTAACGGTCCGCTCATCGATGCACTCGTGGCAGGCAAGGCAGACCCGAACATCGTCAACCGGGACGGCGAGGCGCCGCTGTTCTGGGCGGCGGCGACCGGAACACTCGACGCGACGCGCAGGCTGCTCGACCATGGCGCGAACCCGAACGCGCGCGACAAGCGCGGCAATACGGCCCTGCACGGAGCGGCCGACGGCGGGCACGTGGAGGTGGTCCTGCTGCTCCTCTCGCGCAAGGCCGACCGATCGGTCAGGAATGCGGACGGACTGACGCCCGCCGACATCGCGCGCGGCCGGGAATATGACCAGGTCGTCAAGGTGCTCGGCACACGCTAGTGACCACGACGAAGACCGCAATCGTCACCGGCGGTGCGCAAGGCATCGGCAAGGGAATCGTTGCCCGGCTGCTCGCCGGCGGGTGGCGGGTGGCGATCGCGGACATCGATGCGGAAGCAGGCATGGAGACGACGCGGGAGCTCGACGCCGCCGAGTGTCTGCTCTTCGTGCCCACCGACGTGTCGGATGAGAGCGCAGTCGGTAAGTGTGTGGCGGCTGCAATCGAGCGCTTCGGCCGGATCGACGGACTCGTCGCAAACGCCGGCATTGCGCGACCGCCGCGCATTCCGGTCGAGTCGCTGCCGCTCAACGACTGGAACCGGATGATCGGCGTCAATCTCACCGGATGCTTCCTGATGGCGAAGCATGCCGTGCCGCACCTGCGGCGCTCGCGCGGGGCGATCGTGAACGTTGCCTCGACGCGCGCGCTGCAGTCCGAAGCGGATACCGAGCCGTACGCGGCGTCGAAAGGTGGCGTCGTCGCGTTGACGCATGCTCTGGCGGTGAGCCTGGGCCCCGAAATCCGGGTGAATTGTGTGAGCCCCGGCTGGATCGACGTCCGGGCGTGGCAGCACAGTGCGCGCCGCGCGACGGACGCGCTGGACCTGGAAGATCATGCGCAGCACCCGGCCGGGCGGGTCGGCACGCCCGAGGACGTCGCGGCCATCGTGGAATTCCTGCTCTCTCCCGCGGCCGGGTTCGTCACCGGCCAGAACTGGGTCGTCGATGGCGGGATGACCCGCAAGATGATCTACCGCGAGTGATTGATGAGCCCGCGCGAGGTGGATGCGTCCGCGCGCGCCACGCGGTCTGTCTCGGCCGCGCGGACATGGCAGAATCGCCGCAATGAGCGCGAGCACCATCCTGTCCGTTGAAAGCCTGCGCGGCCGAGTCGGGGACGAAGTGGCCGTGAGCGACTGGCTCGAGGTCACGCAGGCACACATCGACGAGTTCGCCGAGGCGACCGGCGACCGGCAGTGGATACACGTCGATCCCGGTCGCGCTGCGCGCGAATCTCCATACGGGCGCACAATCGCACACGGCTTTCTCACGCTCTCGCTGCTGGCGCACCTCTACCAGGAAACGATTACGGTCACGGGAATGAGCATGGGTATCAACTACGGGTTCAATCGGGTGCGATTCACCGGACCCGTGCCTTCGGGTGCGCGCATCCGCGCACACTTTCGGCTCGCCGCGCTGGATGAGATCCCCAAAGGGGTGCAGATGACGTGGGACGTGAGCGTGGAGTGCGAGGGCACCGACAAGCCGGTCCTCGTCGCCGAGTGGCTGAATCGGCGGCAGAATTAGGAGCGCGTCGAGGATGAGTCGCCACGCTATACTTTTCCGCGATGCCCGAGGTCCTATCCATTTTGCTGATGGCAGCCCTCGGATGGCTGTGGTACGACTCGATGCGCGCGCGCGAGCGAGCAGTACTTGCCGGGAAGCGCGCCTGTGAGCGCGACGGATTGCAGTTTCTCGATGACACGGTGCAGATCATGAAGCTCTGGCCGGCTCGCGATCGCGACGGCCGAATGGCGCTGCGGCGGACCTATCGCTTCGAATTCAGCGATGACGGCGCGCAGCGCCGGGGCGGGGTCGTCGTGATGCTGGGCGCGCGGGTCGAATCGCTCGACCTCGAACCGTTCCTGATGCACTAGCAGCACCGATGGCAACGCCGACAAAATGGGTGGAAGGCACCGTGGTCGAGCAGAGGCGCTGGACCGCCAAGCTCTTCTCGCTGCGCGTGGCCGCCGAGATCGGCTCCTTCGAGCCCGGCCAGCACGCCACGCTCGCGCTGCCGGTGGGCGGCGTCCTGGTGACGCGCCCGTATTCCTTCGTCAACGCTCCCAAGGAGCAGCCGCACGAGTTTCATTACACACTCCTGCCGGAAGGGCCGCTCACGACCCGGCTCGCGCGTCTCGAGAGCAGGGACGTGGTCTTTCTCGCGCCGACCGCAAGCGGTCTCTTCGTGCTCTCGGCGATTCCGGATGCGGAGAAGCTGTGGCTGCTCGCGACCGGGACGGGGATTGCCCCCTACCTTTCGATGCTCAAGACGGAGACGCCGTGGCGGCGCTTCCAGAAAGTCGTGCTCGTGCACTCCGTGCGGCACGCCGAAGAGCGCACCTATGGCGATGCGGTCGCGGAGATCGCGAAGGAGCACGCCGATCAGCTTCGCTTCGTCTCGGTCACCAGCCGCGAAGAGGCTGCGGGCTCGCTGCCGGGCCGGATTTCCGACACGATCGCCAACGGGAGTCTCGAGAAGGCGGTCGGCCTCACGCTCGATCCGAAAGGCTCGCAGGTGATGATCTGCGGCAGCCCGAAGACGATCGGCGACATCGCCGACGAGCTCAAGCCGCGCGGCATGCGGCGCCATCGACGCCGCGACCCGGGGCACATCTGCGTGGAGAACTACTGGTGAGGCGCACGTCGCGCGCGACGAC
>JBAVOG010000807.1:0-7559 GCA_049691875.1 Burkholderiales bacterium
GTTCTCGCGCTCGCCTACGCGATCGCGCTGGAGCCATTTCGTCGCACCTACGATACTCCCTCCGCCGCGCCGCGCGCCCCGCACATTGCCGCGATCATTGCGCTCCTCAGGCGGGTTATCGTCACGCCCGGAATGCGCCAGCTTGCGATCGCATCGTTCGGCTTTCACGCCATGCAGATCGCCCTCAACGGATTTCTCGTCAGCTTTCTCGTCGCAAGTGCCGGGAAGTCGCTCTCGACCGCCGGCGCCCTGCTCGCCGCCGCACAGTTCGGCGGGTTTCTGGGGCGCCTGGGCTCCGGTGCGCTAGCAGGGCATCGACTTCCGGCCCGCCCGCTGCTCGCGGGCATGGGATTCGCGATGTCCGGCGCGGCCATGCTGGTCGGACTGGCAGGACCATCCATGTCGCTGGAGGTTCTCGCGGGAGCCTGTCTCCTGTTCGGCATCACTTCGAGCGGCTGGAACGGCGTGTTCTTCGCCGAGATCGTGCGCGAAGCGCCGGTCGAGGAAGTCGGTCACGTCACCGGCGGAATGCTCATCACGGCGTATGCCGGCTTGATCGTCGGCCCGCTCGCCTTCGGCGCTGTCGCCGAGGCCACGTCGTATGGCATTGCCTATGCCTTCATCGCGCTATGGTCGTGTGCCGGCGCGATCATGCTGCTCGGGCATCCAAAGACCGGGCACTAGGTACAAGGGACGGGCACGCGCGATAGAATCGTCCCAGTCCGTGTGTCGCTCGCGCCGCACCGCGCCAACCTCCCGAGGAACACTCCCATGCCGTCATTCGACATCACCTCTGAAGTCAACCAGATGGAGCTCAAGAACGCGATCGATCAGGCCAACAAGGAGATCACCAACCGCTTCGATTTCAAGGGTTCCGACGCACGCGTGGAGCTCAGCGAGCTGACCCTGACCTTGCACGCCGACGACGAATTCAAGCTCAAGCAGGTGATGGATCTGCTCGTGGCAAGGTGCGCCAAACGTAATGTCGACGTGCGCGCTTTCGATCCCAAGACGATCGAGAAGGCGAGCGGCAACAAGGTCAGGCAGGTCGTCAATGTCCGGAACGGGATCGAGCAGGACACGTCCAAGCGGATCGTCAAGCTCGTCAAGGAAGCGAAGCTCAAGGCCCAGGCTTCGATCCAGGGCACCGCCGTGCGCGTGACCGGCGGGAAAAAAGACGACTTGCAGGAGGTCATTCAACTCGTCCGCAAGTCGGTCACCGACATCCCCCTGCAGTTCGGCAACTTCCGCGACTGACCTGGCGAGCGGCCCCGCTAGCTTGTTGGCACAATGCGAGGGGCCACACCCCCTCGCGCTCCCCAAATTCACGAGAACTGCCGAACAACGGCAGTTCTCTCTCTAGCGCGGCGCTGCGGCGCAGCCGTCCATGACATTGGTTACCGGCGCCGCCGCCTGGCTGGCCTGAAACTGCGCATAGACGTGCTTGTCCCGGTCAACCGGATCCTGCACGGTCACGACGATCAGCACCGCGCCGAGAATCATCGCGTCGGTGAGCCACTTCACCGCGTTGCGGCCGACGAGCGGCGCGCTCAGCGTGAACGCGAAGCTTCCGTCTTCGAGAAAGTGCCCGGACATCGCCGTGGACACCGAGACGTCCCGCCGCAATGCGATGACGCGAATGGTCGCGAGCTTGCGCTGCAAAGCGGGAGCATCCGGGCCCTCGAACGCCGCGAACCTGAAGCCGCTGATCGCGTTGGCGCGCCTGATCACATAGACGATGCTCGCAGTGGCATCGGCCCCTGGCTGGCAACGCACTTCCAGCCGCATCGCGACCTGCCCTCCCGGCGTGCGCCCCTGGGCATAAGTGCTCGCAGATCGCGTCCCGTCGACGCTCTCGACATAGCGCCAGCTCACGGCTGCGTGACCGGCTCCGCTCGCAAACAGCAGGACCGCGGCGAGGACCGTACGGGACATGCCCCGGGCAATTCGCAAGGCTCGCATGATTGTCCTCACGTGGCGAGTCGCTCGATCCAGCGATCGTAGAGCCGGTCGGCCACCGCGTGCAGCGCAGCGAGGCGCTCGTCGATCCGTTCTTCCATCTCCGCCGCGGTTTGCACCGCCGGGCTAGATTGCGATGCGTCCAGATCCCGTTTCGCGCTCAGGCACCAGGCGCGGATCAGCTCCGCGGTCATCTCGACGTGACATTGCATCGCAAGGTGCGGCCCCAGGGCGAACGCCTGATTCGCGCAATGCACGTTGGACGCAATCCGCGTGGCGCCGGCAGGAAGTGTGAAAGTCTCACCATGCCAATGAAAGCTCTCGAAGCTGCGCACATCCCCGAACCAGTGCCGCGCCGTGTCATTGCGCGCCACGTCCACGCGCCCCCAGCCGATTTCCTTGACCGGATTGAGCGAGACCGAGCCGCCAAGCGCGCGCGCCATCAGCTGGCTGCCGAGGCAATGTCCGAGCACGGGCACCTCCGCACCGACCGCCCTGCGCACGAGCTCCAGCACTTCGGGAATCCAGGGCAGATCATCATTCACGCTCATCGGGCCACCCATGCACACGATGCCCGAAAAAGCCTGCGGATTCCCAGGCACTTTTTCCGTTTCATCGACCCTAACGAGGGTCCAGGGCACACCCTTTCGGTCCAGGTATGCGCCAAAATAGCCCGGACCCTCGTTCCGGTGGTATCTCAGTATGGCGACCGGCTTCATAATCCTGATTGCAGCGCAATATCGGAAGTACGAAAGTGCGGCGATCAAATCGCGGCAGGATAGGTGCTCATGCTCACGCGCGCGAAGCTCATTGTAACCCTTGCCCTCCTGACGACCGCGCAGACGGCGGTTGCCCTGGACGTGCGCGTGCTTGGCCTCTTCGGCGGCAAGGCGGTCGTCAGCATCGACGGCGCCGCGCCATCCACCATGCGAATCGGGCAACGCGGCGCGGGCGGCGTGCAGTTGCTTGCAGTCGAGGGCGAAACGGCGATTTTCGCGATCGACGGCCAGCGCCGGTCTATCCGCATGGGCCAGCCGTACGTCTCCAAATCATCGGGTGGCGCGCAGACCGTTCGCCTGAGCGCGGACGCGAATGGGCATTACATGGCCAGCGGTTCGGTGAACGGTACGTCGATACGGTTCCTCGTCGATACCGGTGCAACGATGGTCGCGTTGCCGGCGCAGATGGCCAGTCGGGCAGGCATCAAGTATTCCGGGGCGCCGAAGGGGACGGTACAGACCGCAGGCGGTCCGACGACTGCCTACAAGGTGAAACTCGATACCGTGACCATCGGCGATGTCACGCTGAACAACGTGGACGCCGTCGTGATCGATCGCGGCCTCAACGTCCCATTGCTCGGCATGACATTTCTCAGCCGGATGGACATCCAGCACGACGGCGAGTTGATGGTCCTGAAGAAGCGCTTCTAGCCCACCCCTCCTCTCCGAGGAGGGGTGGCTGCGAAGCAGCCGGGGTGGTGTTCCAGAGCGTATCCAGTCGTGATGGTCTTCGGCACATGCAGAACCACCCCGCCCGCTGCGCGGGCACCCCTCCTTGAAAAGGAGGGGAAAAAGCGCAGCTAGCGCCGCTGCGTCAGCGTGAGCGTGTCGCCGGCGCGGTGCATCTCCACGCCATTCAGAAAGCTCATGCCGACCACCACCGCCTCGAGTCCGTCGGCGCCGCCCGCCATCACCACGCCGTCGACGTTGTAGAGCGTGATGTCCCCGACGCGGATGCTTCCCAGACTGACGCGATAGCCCGCGCGTGCACCGCCCGCCGTCTTGATGGTCACGCGCTGCCCCTCGCCATACTGAAGTCCCATCCGCCCGGCCTGCTCGGCCGGAATCGCGACGAAGCTCGCTCCGGTATCGATGAGCACTGGTGTCGCGGCACCGTTGATCAAGGCGGTCGTCCAGAAGTGTCCCGCACGATCGGCCTTGATCGAGGTCCTGGGCGCGTTGGTGCCACCGAGCGTGAACACGAACTGCCGGCCTTCGATCTCGATGAGCGCCTCGCCGCGGTTCGCGGAGACCAGCCGTACGCCTTCGGGAGACGTCTGCCCGCTGCGGAGCGTTCGGATGACCGAGCCATTGATCACGACGTCCGCGCGATCCTGCCCCAGCGACATGAGCATCACGGTCGGGCCGGAGAATGCGGCGGGCGCAGCCGCCAGGAAAAGTGCAGCGAGCAGCGCCGCGCGCAGCAGCCCCGGGAAGCTAACTGCCACGGCGAGATTTATCTCGCTCGATCAACGCGTAGGCCGAGTGGTTGTGGATGCTCTCGAAGTTCTCGGACTCGACCTGGTACCACTCGATCCGATCGTCCTGGTTGAGCGCCGCGGCGACGTCCCGCACCATGTCCTCGACGAACTTCGGATTGTCGTAAGCGCGCTCGGTGACGTACTTCTCGTCCGGCCGCTTCAGCAGGCCGTAGAGCTCGCACGATGCGCCCTGCTCGGCCAGTTCGACGATCTCCTCGATCCAGACGAATCCGCGCGTGCGCGCGACGATCGTAATGTGCGAGCGCTGGTTGTGCGCGCCCCGCTCGGAAATCTCCTTCGAGCACGGGCAGAGGCTCTGCACCGGGACCACCACCTTCATTTCGAAGTGCGGCTTGCCGCGCGCGATCTCCCCGACGAACGTCACGTCGTAATCCATCAGGCTCTGCACCCCCGAAACGGGGGCCGACTTGTTGATGAAATACGGGAAGCTCATCTCGACGTGCCCCGATTCCGCCTCCAGCCGCTCGACCATCTCGAGCAGCATCGTCTTGAACGTCTCGACGGAGATCTCGCGCTCGTGGGCGTTCAGTATTTCCACGAACCGCGACATGTGGGTGCCCTTGAATTGATGCGGCAGCCCGACGTACATGTTGAATGTCGCGATGGTGTGCTGCACGCCTCCGCCGCGCTCGGCGACCCGCACCGGATGGCGTATCGCCTTGATGCCGACCTTGTCGATCGCGAGCCGGCGCGTGTCGGCAGCGCTCTGGACATCGGGAATTGCGGTCGTGGGAAGGCGGGTGTTCATGCGCGCGGCAACTGGAACGTGAATCGACTCGAACCGTCGGGTGATTCTAGCATAGGGCTTACCCCGCCCCGGCTCGGCCGCGCGCGCATCAGCTGCCGAGCCGTGCCCGGATGGCAGCCAGAATGCCCGCCGTATCCAGCCCCACGCTTGCCACCAGCTGAGCCTGGTCGCCGTGGTCGACGAACCGATCGGGCAGTCCGAGATGCAGCATAGACGGCGCAAGGCGGAGTTCTGAAAGCGTCTCCGCGACAGCCGTGCCGGCGCCGCCCGCCACGACATTCTCCTCGACCGTCACGATGAGCTGGTGGCGACCGGCGATCTCCTCGACGAGGGGCGCATCGATCGGCTTGACGAAGCGCATGTTGACCACCGTCGCGTCGAGCACCTCGCCCGCCTCGAGCGCGGACTTCAGCAACGTGCCGAATGCGAGAATGGCGATCTTCCTGCCCCGGCGGCGCACCTCCCCTTTGCCGATCGGCAGCGCCCGCATTTCCGCTTCGAGACTCACGCCAGGACCGCTGCCGCGCGGATAGCGCACGGCCGCAGGCTGGTCGAGCGTCAGTCCGGTGTAGAGCATCTGGCGGCACTCGTTCTCGTCCGCCGGTGTCATCACGACCATATTCGGCAGGCAGCGCAGGTACGACAGGTCGAATGCACCCTGGTGGGTTGCGCCATCGGCGCCCACCAGACCGGCACGATCGAGCGCGAAGAGTATCGGCAGCTTCTGGATGCACACGTCGTGAATCAGCTGATCGTAGCCGCGCTGCAGGAAGGTCGAGTAGATCGCGAGCACCGGCTTCATGCCTTCGCATGCCAATCCGGCCGAAAACGTGACCGCGTGCTGTTCCGCGATGCCCACGTCGAAATAGCGGTCGGGAAATTCGCTCGCGAATCTCGCCAGGCCCGATCCCTCGCGCATCGCCGGCGTGATCCCCACGACCCGGGAATCGCGCGCCGCCATGTCGCACAGCCAGTCCCCGAACACCTGCGTGAACGTCAGCTTGCCGCCGCCCTTCCCGGACGCAATCCCTGCCTCGGGCGCGAACTTCGATACCCCGTGATAGAGGACCGGATCGGCCTCCGCGAGCTTGTAGCCCTGGCCCTTGCGCGTGATCACGTGCAGGAATCGCGGGCCCTCGAGCTGCTTCAGGTTGCTCAGGGTCGGAACCAGGGAATCGAGGTCGTGGCCGTCGATCGGGCCGAAGTAGTTGAACCCGAATTCCTCGAAAAGTGTCGACGGGACGAGCATGCCTTTCGCGTGCTCCTCGACCCGCTTGGCGAACTCCAGCAGCGACGGAACGGCGCGCAGAACCTTCTCGCCGGCCCGACGCGCGCCCTGGAACATGCTGCCCGAGATGAGTCGCGCAAGATACCGGTTGAGGCCGCCGACCGGCGGCGAGATCGACATCTCGTTGTCGTTGAGGATCACGAGGATGTCGAGACCGGTGACCCCTGCGTTGTTGAGCGCCTCGAAGGCCATGCCCGCCGACATTGCGCCGTCTCCGATCACCGCAATGGCGTGACGACGCTCGCCTTTCAGACGCGCGGCCTGCGCCATGCCGAGCGCGGCGCTGATCGACGTCGACGAATGCGCGGTGCCGAACGTATCGTAGGGGCTCTCGGCGCGCTGTGGAAAACCCGACACGCCGCCGAACATGCGCAGCCGCGCCATTGCCTCGCGCCGACCGGTGAGGATCTTGTGCGGATAGCTCTGGTGGCCTACGTCCCAGACGATCCGATCCTCCGGCGTATCGAACACGTAATGCAGCGCGATCGTGAGCTCGACGGTGCCGAGGTTCGAAGAGAGATGACCTCCCGTGCGGCTCACGGAATCCAGGATGTAGGCGCGGAGTTCGTCGGCGACCTGGGCGAGCTGCCTGCGCTCGAGCGCGCGCAGCGCGCGTGGATCGTCGATCGTCTTGAGGAGCGCAAACGACTTCGGATCGTAGTCCGTTCCGCGTCCGTGGCTCACACCGGCCCCCACGCCGGCCCCGATAGCCAGCTCGTCCCGATTGCTCATCGCGGCATTCTATCCTCTGACGACACCCTGCGAGCGCCGCCCCGCTCAAAACACTATGCCGCCCGCGCGGGATTGCGCGGCCCGGGCGAGGGCCTCAGAAGCGCCTCAGCACGACGAAGTCGGCGAGCTCGCGCAGCATGTCCGCTTGCGCATCGAATTTCGCCAGGGCATTGTGCGCTTCGCCGCGCAGCTCCTCCGCAAGCTCGCGCGACCGAGCGAGGCCGAGCAGCGCGACGTAGGTGGGCTTCCCCTGCTCGGCGTCCTTGCCCGCAGTCTTGCCGAGCGTCGCAGTGCTGGCTGCCGCGTCCAGCATGTCGTCGACCACCTGGAAAGCGAGCCCGATCACCTTGGCATAGTGATCGAGGCGATCGAGGGCGGCCGGGCTCGGCGATCCGCAGCGCGCGCCCAGCGTCACCGACGCACGGATCAGCGCACCGGTCTTGAGGATGTGCATGAACTCGAGCTCGGGCAGCGTGAGCGACTTCCCCACGCTTGCGAGATCGATGGCCTGTCCACCCGCCATGCCGCGCGAGCCCGCGGCCCGCGCGAGC